>PCCQ01000024.1 GCA_002731795.1 Fidelibacterota bacterium | reverse complement strand
ACTTCATCTGACATTCTAGTTTACAATAAAAATACCAGTATTAATAATAGTCACTAATTTGAATCTGTGTGTGCCTCTAAATCATCTCCACCAGCAAATGTAGATTGGACAATAGAGTAAAGGTCATCCATTCCTTCACCTTCTTTAGAAGACACGGCCAATAGATTCGATTCTAAAGCTAGAACTTGCAAAACTTTTAAAAGTTCGGAAGATAAAACTCCACTCATACCAGACAAGTTAGGCATGTCCATAGCTAATTTATCCAAATTAGCAGCCCATTCTCGCACGTTATCGACTTCTTCAGGTTTAAGTAAATCGCACTTAGTCAATACTGGAAACATAGGAATAGGAAATCTTAGATGCGCTGCTGATGCAAGTAAAAGCTGAGTCACAAAACCATCAGGAGTCCTAGAAAGTAATGGATCTAAAAGTAACACAATACCTGCTCTAGGGGACACATTTTCTACCAGCACTTTTGAAGCTTCCCTGTAAAGAAATAATTCAGTTTGGCCAGGGGTGTCAACAAGAAAATAGTCACAGTTTATTTCATCAACTTGTTCTTTAATCCAGTCAAGCTCAACCGCTAGTAAATCTGCACAGACAACTTGGGCACCATTGGGACCCAAACTATATTCTTCCATTATTTGAGAAACTGTAAATTTTTCTCTAACATCAATTGCAGCTTCATAAGCTACCGTTTCGGAGCCAGGATCCAGATTAATTGCAACTCCATCGTATCTGTAGTGCTGCATCCATTCTTGTAAAGTAGCCACTAATGTAGATTTACCAGCTCCAGCTGGACCTACGAAATAAAGAAGTGCTGTGTGATCCATTAAATTCTTCTACGGATTAATGCAACCATACCAAATATTGCCAAGGCTGCAGCAAGAGAAGGTGCTGGTAAAAGACCATCTTCTTCTTCTTCTTCATCGAGATTAGCAGTATTAGATGCGCCAAATGTCTCTTCCTTTGAAGGGAATATATTATCTGATTCATCTACTTCTTTAATTGAGTCTTCAGGATCAATAATTGCTACGAAAATGTAACTACCATCTTTAATTGCCCAAGTGAATGAAACTGACCTAGAATCTCCACGAATCAGTCCTTCAATACTTTTGACTGTTAGTGTATCAACTGGTGGATTACCATTAGCATAATCAGATGCTTTGTAAACGTGCATTGCCACGTCAACGTCAAGCTCAGATTGCTCTCCTTGAGGATATCCAACTGTAACTTTAATAGTGGCTGAACCATCTGATTCTGTTACCTTAATAGCATCTACTACTAAGTTAGTAGTTAACTTTGCAATTGACAGTTTATTAACATATGACATATCATTATCTTCGTCTACGTTAATAGAACTACTTACTTTTACTGAGACATTGTATGTGTCAGTCCTATCCTTGTTGGGAATCCAAGGTATGACAACAGTTTGATTACTGTATGTAGTGTTAAAGTCAATGTATCCATATTGGCCATTGACTGAATACCCTGTGCCAAATGGATAATATCCGGTAGAGTTTTGTGTTGCTAAACCCAATACTTCACCCCATCCAAAAGTACCATCAACTGAAACATTGAAATGAAGTCTGTAAGTTCCGCCTTCAGGAATGTTAGCTACACCTACTTCGAAGGATATTGGACACTCTTTTCCAGCCAGACCATCCCCAATATCAACAGCCATATCAGAAACGTAGGCATCAACTGAACTTACTGCGTACGAATTTTTAACAGCCTCATTATTCAATTCGGGACCGCCGGTTCCCTCGTCAATTTCTTGGCTCTCGTCCACTTTAATAATAAATCTGTAAGCTGCATTTTCTAAGAATTTAAATGGAATGCTAACATCAGTTGTTTCTCCCATACCTAATGCTTTGTCTACGTTAATTGTAGCCAATTTAGATGTAAAAGGTGATGACGTGTAGAATGTAACTTCTAGCTTTGTTCCCTCGCTATCTGTCATATTTCTAACACCTAAGTTTGCAATTGTGGCTGTAATTTCACTATTAACTCCTACCATAGCATATCCATCATCATTAACTGGAGATATATCTACTGAAGTAATTTGAAGATCTGGAAGCTTCTCATAGACTGTAATTACTTTATCTTCAAATTCATTATTGTCTTCATTCCATTCTAAAATATCATCGTTTCTATCAACATAAGCACTGATTCCATAGCTTCCGAGTTTAGTAGGGGTCCAATCATATTGATAGAATGTAGTTTCACCATTCAGACCAACGGTTTTTCCTTCATCAATTTGGAACCAATCAACTGCTCCGCCCTCTGGATCTTCTACTCGAAGGTAAACTTTGACATCGTTAGCAACACTGTCGGCAAGATTTGATTGTGTCACGGCAACCTCAATCGTTGTTACCTCATTATCATAAACTACGTCATCGCCCTCGTCAATATTTGCTACGATTAGATCAGGTCTCTGCTCCTTTAATTCAAGATAACTGCTCTTAACTCTGAACCAACTGCTGGCAAAATCTCTGTTGTTGGTTTCATTTGTTTCTTCAATAGATTCTTCACCATCAACAAATACACGAACGTTCCAGAAACCTGAATCTTGAGGTGATGTACTCCAGTTTAATCTAAGGAATGAATCGTCATTAAATTCACCTCCATTACCTGGAATTGCAGGCCTTATTGGTCGGCTTTCATTTACCTTTACCCAGCTTTGGCCAGTACAATCTTCATTTGGACACTTCATAACCTCCAAGTGCATTAGTAATGGTGCACTAGGAGTTCCTCTTGCATCTCCTTCACCAACATTTTCTATAGTGTAAGTGAAAGAAACTATGGTTCCTGCTACAGGCTCAACTGGAATACTACTCAATGTTTGAGGACCTACATCCTTAACTCTGAGATCTGGCTGGCTGCAGTCTCCAACACATAAATCTATACTGTCGACATTATTACTGATGTCTGAGTCTTCAG
Source organism: Fidelibacterota bacterium (assembly GCA_002731795.1). Classification (GTDB taxonomy): domain Bacteria; phylum Fidelibacterota; class Marinisomatia; order SCGC-AAA003-L08; family D37C17; genus TMED161. Next base: position 13,816 of record PCCQ01000024.1, on the reverse strand, counting down.
TATTATTTGATTCTGAATCAATTTCAACTTTTAGTTTGTAAAGTCCTTCTTCTACTTGTGGAATTGTGTATTCCCACTCCATTCTTTCCGGTGGAATTTCATCTTCAGAAGGATCTGGACTAATATATGCGAAAGTTAAAGGTGAAGGATCTATTACAAATGGCCCATCATCAGATTCACCAGTTGCATCAAACCAAGCCATAATTGTAATTGGTGTTTGAGTGCTGACGTCGCCATCGTTACCATATTCAAAAATTACTGTAATATCCTGCCCAGGAGCTGCTTGATCGCTTTCCATATCTAGCGAAACAAAAAGATCAGCTTCTCCAGTTTCAGGTTCAACAACTACGAAGAATTCGTAAACGCCGTAGTCACTACCGCCTTCATTCACTGCAGCTGTGATACAAACTTCGCCAGTCTGTTCAAATGTAATCGATAATGTTACTTCACCGTTTTCACCTGGAGACATTGTAAATTCATCTGTTTCTTCAGCAACTGTGGATGACGAACAATCTCCGCTCGATGAAGGCTCGTACAATACCACCTTGGCAGTATAAGCATCGTCTCCAATATTCCTCCATTTGACAACATAGTCATATTCTACATTCTCACGAGGTGGTGGAGTTCCAGCCGGTTCAAAAATATCTAAAATTTGTAAATCATCTGAGGCATCTGCTTGAGTTCCTGCCAAAAATACAACACTTGACAGTAACAACAACGCTGCAACTGAACTGACAAACACTTTACTTATTCGATTATGTACCATAAAATCGCCTATGTTACCTATCTTGTGCCCCTTAATAAGGGGTTTGTTTATTTAAATACAGTAGATATATTAAATCATTTGAGAGCTTGAAAACATGAATTTAAAGAATACAAATCTTATAGAAATTAGCTATAAACTAAGAGAAAATTGTGATTATTATAAGGGTAAAATAATTAAAGATAATAAAAATGTTGAGTTCGCATATAACCCCTTAAATTATGCTTGGGAACCACATAAAAAATATTTGGAAAATTATGGTTCACTCGGGGCTAAAACTATAGTTATGGGAATGAATCCGGGACATGGAATGGGGAATACCGGAATTCCTTTTGGCTGCCCCAAAAAAGTTAGCAAATATTTGAATATTACTGACCTAGAAGTTAAAGAACCTGTAAAAGTTCATCCTAAAAGAAGAATAGCCGGCCTAGGATGTAAAAAACCTGAAATATCAGGTGAAAGAATATGGGGATTAATAGAAGACATATACGGACCACCTAGAAATGCTTTCAAAAATATTTTCGTTTTAAACCACTTCCCGTTATGGATGTTTAACGCTGCAGGTCAAAATATAACTCCAGATAAACTGAAAAAAACATCAGCTGAAGAAATTTTTAAAATTTGTAACAAATACCTTTCCGACATTATTAGTTTGCTAAATGCAGAAAAAGTAATAGGCGTTGGAAAATACGCCTACAAGATGGCCCAAAATGCAATAAAAGAAAATAATCTTGAAGGAATAACAATAGAAGAAATACCACACCCGAGTCCAGCAAATCCTTTAGCTAACAAAGACAAAGGTGCAGTATGGAAAAAAATATCTAAGAGAGTCATAATAGGTAAATGAGCTAGTAATGAAGCACAGATTAACTTTTATCTAAGGGCCTAGGTTGCAAATTCAATGGAACAACGTTCTAATAGATTATTTGCGACCGCAATTTCGGTTTTTATCCTAGGATTTGTAGGTAGAATTGTACTTCATGATTATCCAAATTTTGAAACTGTAATGGTGGCTAGCTTCTTATCTGCACTAGTGTTGCCAAGAAACTGGACATTTGTAGTAACCATAACAATGATTGTTTCTAGTGACATATACCTTGGATACTTTGGTGGATCTAAAATAATTTTGTTCACATATTCGGGATTTTTACTTGTTTCGCTTTTAACTTCTAAATTTAAAAATAATATCAAAGGAGGAATAAAACCAGGAACTGTCTATAAATTCGGAGGAACTGGAATTTTAGTTACTTTAATGTATGATATATGGACTAACTTTGGAGTCTTTTTATTGACTTACAACCACACCTTAGACAATTTAATCTTAGTTTATGTTTTAGGATTGCCTTTCATGCTATATCATCTGATCTCAAGTCTGGTTACATTTACTTTAATTGGATTTCCATTCTATGCTCTTTTCTCTCAGGGCATGAACAATAAGCTTAACGTGGAAGACGAGATTACTAGATATGAGCAAAACTAAGATATTAGTCGCAGTAGCACTGATAAACATCGTAATTATTGCTGGAATTGTTAATGAGCTAGGCTTTGGAAATGAGGAAGTTGATACTTCAACAATAGTGACTGCAAAACTAACTGTATCTTATTCAAACGCAGGAGATAATGACACTTTAATTTTCGAATCTATTACAACAACTGAATCAACAGTATTTGGGTTGTTGATGGCTGCAAGTAGTGAAGGTAATTATGAAGTGAAGACTACAAACGATGGACAAGGAATAACTGTTACAGATATTATTGTAACGGATTGTGACACTTGTGAAAAAGAAGAAGGATACAGTTGGCAATACACTTTAAATGGATTTTACAGTGACATAGCTGCAAATAGAAATATCATCACGAATGGTGACGTAGTGGAATGGATATATACTAACGAAATTTAACTCAAAGAGCTTTTATACTCTTATAATAGAGACCACTTATGAGTAAGAAAATAAGTATAGCTGTGGCTTTTTTCTTACTGTCTACCGTTTTTGGACATAGTAATTATGATGCTTCAGCAGAAGATGAAATTCCTGAATGGGTATTTTACGTCTATATGGCTGGAGATAACACACTTTACAATGAATTGACTGATGATTTAAATGAAATGAAGATGGTTGGATCAAATGATGATTTAGATATAGTTGCTTTAACAGATAAGATAGAAGACAATGATTCACACCTATATCATGTTTTAAAGCACGATTTAGTTGAGCGAAATTTAAGTGAAGTGAATGAAACCTGGGAAAATGAATTGGATATGGGTAATGGAGATACCTTAAGAGATTTTTTAATTTGGGCATCTAATGAATTTCCCGCTAAAAGAAAGATATTGATAATTTGGAATCATGGTAGTGGATGGGAAAAAGTAGCTGAAGACGGAAATAGTTTTTTGACAGTACCAGAGATTAATCTTTCACTTAAAGAATACCGAGAAGTTACAAATGAACCTCCTTTTACACTAATAGGTTTTGATGCTTGCCTAATGGGCATGTTTGAAATAATGTATGAACTAAAAAATCATACAACAATGGTTCACGGCTCAGAAGCTTATGAGCCTCTTGAAGGATGGACCTACAATAATTTGCTGTATAAATTAAATAAGAATATAAATGACGAGGAATTAGCATACCACGTAGTTAATGATTACGTTGAATCATATCGGAACGGCTCAGTTTACACTAGCTATTCTGTAACTGCTTCAGTAGTTTCCAGCAATAAATTAGAAGGCTTATGGAATGATTTAGATAATTTTAGCACTGAATTAAATAGCGTATTACCTGTTTTTAAGAACGAAATTAAAAATGCTAGAGATAATTCACAACGATTTGACCAAAACCCAAACTTTAGAGATCTTTACGATTTAACAGTTAAAATCGAAAATGAATTACCTGTAACCTCTGTAAAAGAAGCTGCACGTAATTTGAGAGATAGTATTAACCAAACTGTGATGTTTGAAGACCATTGGACAAAGCCCGAAAAACTTAATGTTGGAAGAGCAAATGGAATGACTATTTATTTTCCAACTGAAGGTGTAAAAAACGGATATAATAATCTTGAAATAATGGAAAATACATGGTTCGACTTTATATCTAACTATGAAACTTCTATTCAATCAGAATCTAATTTTAAAAATGTCAATTCTAAAAGTGTAGATACCGGAACGGGACACAATGACAGCGTTCTTGTTAACGGAACTTTTGACGGTGAAGCCTCAGTATTAAAATTTAAAATGATCAATTCGCAAGGTGAGGTCATAAAAACCATTGTGCAGGGTCTTGAAAATAATAGTTTTGATAACTTATTAGTGCAACCAAAAAAATCTGGAAATTATTCTATCGAATTAACACTCTACAATGATGAGGGTTATTTGCAAGATTACTATTACGAAGAAAACATATTTGTTGATCTGAATCTTCCAGATTTGCATCTTGATACGCCTGAACTAGTTAGTGAAACCTCTGAAGGTGTATTGTCAAACGTAAAAGGTGTTGATATTAACGATAAATTCTTTGTAAAAGGCCAAATTAGAAATTTAGGTACTATTAGTGCAAATAATATCTCTCTAAAAATAAAATATGAAGATAGGGTCAAGATTGTAAACTATACTAAATTAAATCCAAATGAAATCATCAACTGGACTTTAAGCGATTATGAGATATTGGATAGCAATAATTTTTCTCAAAATATTAACATGAATTTAAGTGTTTTTTCCTCAGATTACTACGAGATAGATCCTGAAAATAATATGACTTCATTCTCTTTCTTTATTCATGGAGAGCACTCCCACTACTATACCTCTACTGTAAAAAATCTGAATACTATTGAACTAGAAAGTAATGATAATGGATACTATTTCCCGTGGCTAGAAACTGAAATAACCATTATAGACTCAACCGAGCAATCTTGGGACTTGGTGTATTTTAACTTTATTTTACCTGAATCTTGGGAGGCTAATAACACAAATATTTTGCATGTAGATCCTGAAAGTAAGACATTAATTAAACTGAAACCTCCAATTGACGCTAAAAAAGGAGAGACAAAAATACCCTTTGAAATACTAAACGGAAATGGTGTTATCGGAGGCTATGGTAACGTAAGTGTAACTATACCTCAATACTATGGAGTCAGCATAGCTGCTCAACAAATAGATTCAAGCGTTAAAATTTTAGTAACAAATACTGGAAACGGTAAAGACACCTTCAAACTATCAAAGGAGCTTGAAGATGGGCTGACTTTGTATCTTACTGAAACATATTTTGAACTTGAGCCATACGAAACAAAAGAAATAAACACTCAAGGACTAGAAACTGAAACTGCGTCAAAATATGAGGCTAACTTTGAAGTAGAAAGTATAGGTAACGAGAACATTTCGGCTAATATTGTTTTGGAAATCAGAGGAATTGAAAATTCTGAATCTGGAGAGGATTCAGGTCTAAATTTAATCGCAATTGCTGCATTTGGATTTGCTATATTCTCTTTTTTTATATTAAGGATGAGAAGAACATAATCAATGCAACATTTTTTAGACCTGCACATGGGTGGTAAACTATGAGAGCCGTAGGCATAGTCTTACTTCTGATTTTAAATCTTATTTTGCCAATGAGCTCTGCCATTGATGAAAAAACAACTTTTGATGTTACCTTCTTCGATAAAAATGCAGATGGAGTAGATGACCGAATGGACCACTTGGTTGCAAAAGGTGAAGACGTAGCTGTCATTATGATGTTCTCAACCGCCACTTCCGATAAACATGTTAACGAAATAAGAGAATTGGGGTTAGAAGTAACTCATGTTTACAAGTATATTGATGCAATAAGAATAGATAGCGTTCCCTCAGAAAAATTACGTGATTTAACCTTAGTTTCAGATTTAAAACTAGTTGAATGGCAAGTTCCAGTTTATCCTATGCTTGATACTGCGGTTAAAGCTGTTAAAGTAAGGGATTCAGATGAATATTCTCCAGTTGTATGGGACAAAGGGTTGTATGGTGAGGGAATAAACGTAGCCGTTTTGGATACAGGAGTCGATAACGAGCATGAGACTTTCGGAGTTTATGCAGATCAAGGTGTTAGACGATTCATTGCTGGAATGAACTGTGATGGAGGTTGCCCTACAGATGGAAATGGGAACTATCAATTTACGACAGATGAGGATAGCAATGAAGATCCTGATGACTTTGATGGGCACGGAACACACGTTGCATCAACTGTTCTTGGGATGGGAGGAGATGACGACGAAGATGGTGATGGAGAAATAGATTTTATCGGTGTTGCACCGGGAGCACGCCTAATAGACATGAAAGTAATGGCAGATTGGGGTTCTGGTTCTGCAGCTGATATTAACGAAGCAATAGAGGCATGTATTGAGAATGTAAATACTGATTGGGAAAACGACGGTGAAAAAAATAATGGAATACACATTATGTCTATGTCATTGGGAACAACCAGTGACAGCGATGGGACCGATTCTCAATCACAACTGGTCAACCAAGCCAATGCAGCAGGTATTGCAGTAATCATTGCTATGGGAAACGATGGTGATGAGGAAGTACCTTCTCCTGCAGCTGCAGATTGGAGTATTGCAGTTGGAGCTATAGACAATAATGACAATGTTAATAGAAATGATGATGATTTAGCTAGTTACAGCAATTATGGACCTAGACAAGATGATGGTGATAATGATAGATGGGATGAATTGAAACCATCTGTTGTAGCTCCTGGAAGTGATATTAGAGCCGCTGCAGGGCATGCTAATTTCTTTGGAGATAGTAATGCTCAAGGGTGGTCAACTCTAAGTGGAACCAGTATGGCTACACCTATTGTAGCTGGTTTAGCGGCATTATTACTAGAAGCTGATGGTTCGCTGAAACCTACGTCAACAACTAATGGCGTAAGAGATAGGTTACAAGATTTCTCTGAAGCATGGGACGGAGAACATGATGGAAGCCCGTCTGAACCTAATGAGAGTGATAAGTACAATTATTACTACGGATATGGATACATTGATGGATACGAAATAGTTGACATAAATCAACCTGATGCCGTAGTTGCTGGAATTACATCAACGCCTGAAACTCCATTAGAAGGAGATACTGTAACTATAGCTGTAGATATTGAAAATCAAGGTAATGTGGACATAGAAAGTGCTTCGATTAAATTGACATCAGATGGCAGCGAGATTCTTAGTGAGGAATCATTAGATACAATATCTGTAGATTCAAGCATAACATGGACTTTTGAATGGACTCCTGAAGAAGGTGAATACGATTTAGAAGTTGAAGTCTATGATGTTTCACCATCTGAAAGTGATACTAGCGCCAACAAACTTGGAAAAACTGTAAGTATTGGAGCTGCACCGGCTGAAGGCGTCGATCTTAGTATAACTGAAGTATGGACTGACAATCTAAATCCTGTTGACAATGAACACATAAACATTTATGCAAAAATAAAAAATCAAGGAACTGAAGATTCTGAAAACTTTGAATTAAGATGGTACCATAATGCCACTAAATTCTCAACAATTCTGGGTGAAGTAATACAGGTAGAGGAAGAAACAACTATCGAAACACAATGGGTTGCTGAAGAAGGTCCAAATACTCTAAGTGCTAGATTAGTGGGAATAGAACCTGAAGATCAAAATGACAATAACGACGAGAGAAGTTTTGAAATTGATGTAGGACCTGCACCAGACGAGCCTGATTTCTCCCCAGCAAATATTGAATTTGTAGGTGAATTGAAAGATGGAAATGAAATTACAATAAATTTTGATATTCTGAATTTAGGTAAAACAAGCGGAAGCGTTGATTATGAAATAATGATAGATGGAAGTGCTGTGGACAATGGAAGGGAACAAGTTTCTCCAGAATCGTCGAAGACAATCTCATATCTCTGGACTGCTGAAGAAGGAACGAGCATTGTAAAGGTTGAATTAGACAATGCAGACCCTGCAGAAACAACTGAAGAAAATAATGAAGTTGCAAAAGAAATTGAAATTCAAGAACCAAAAGAAGATTTTGAACTAAAAAGTATATATTGGAATGATCCTTTATTCGTTGGGGAAGAAACCATAATTACCATAACTGTATCCAATAATGGTGGAAAAGAGGGTAATGCGTTAGTTTCAACTTATGCTGCTGAGAATTTACTTTATCAGGAAAGTCTTGGAGTAGGAGCTAACCAAGAGAATACAATTTCGTTTACATGGACCCCTTATGAGTCCGGTAGTATACAAATTACTTCTGAAATAGAGGAATATGATGAATCAATTAGTAAATACGCATATGTTCAGGAGGCTGAAGAAGAAAATATGAACCCTGTTGCGGCTATATCTACAACGATCAACGGAATTCCTGTAAATGAGCAGTTTCTTAACCTAGAAAAAGGTGATATTGCTTCATTCAGTAGTTCGTCATCATATGATAACGACGGAAATATTGTCAGTTTTACATGGACTCTTAACAATGGAATAGACTCTGAGATAAGTAATCAAGAAAATCTTAATTATAAATTTGACATTGAAGGAAGCTATGAGCTAACTCTAACTGTTGTTGATGATGATGGAGGAAGTAGTACAANTGGAACATGGTTCATATTCGTTACAACTAAAGCCAATNCAGGGGGAAGTGGAAGTNAGGATGAAGGCAGTAANACTCTTCTAATTGGTGGGAGTATAGCTGGTATTTTGGCACTTGGTGCTGTTGTTGGAATGAAATATTTCCGAAATGAAGACGAAGAAGACTTCTTTGATTTTGAAGACACTGGACCAACCACTTTGTCATGCCCGAGCTGTTCTGGACAAATAACGATAAATACCGAACAGAGACCCGTACAAGTTGGATGTCCAATGTGTCAAAGTCAATTTATAATTAGAGAATAATTAAGCTTCTGTTCCGACTGCCTCTGCTATAGATTCAAAACCCTCATATTCAATGCGCTTTTTCAATCCTTTTACAATACTTTTGGCAATTCCCGGACCTTCAAATACTAAACCAGTGTAAAGCTGTAAGATTGAAGCTCCTGCTTTTATCTTTTCCCATGCGTCATCTGCTGTAAGAATGCCTCCAACTCCAATAATAGGGACTTTACCGTTGGTCATCTTAAAAATTTTTCTAATCATCTCGGTACTCTGGTCCTTAAGAGGCGCACCGCTGAGTCCTCCTTCTTCTTGGTAAATCTTTTCAGATGACTGATACTTTGCCTTTGGTCTCTGTATAGTAGTATTAGTTGCTACAATTCCTGAAAGCTTGTACTTTTTTACTAATTTAACAATATCTTCTAGGAACCCATCGCCAAGCTCAGGAGCTATTTTAACTAAAAGAGGTTTTTCTGAAGTACCTTTTTCATCAGACTTTTGTTTATTAATTTCACAACAATTTTTTATAATAGAATCCAAATTTTTTGACTCTTGGAGATCCCTAAGCCCGGGAGTATTTGGTGAGCTTACATTTATGACAAAAAAGTCTGCGTGATTCCACAGAATTTTAATTGAACCTGAATAATCTGAAGGTGCTTTTTCAAGTGGAGTTACTTTTGATTTACCTAGGTTAATTCCTACTGGTGAATCTGGCCATAAGCCCTTATCCTTCCATAATTGCAACTGTTCCTGAAGGGCATTTGCACCGATGTTATTGAAACCCATGCGGTTGATAAGAGCCTTCTCTTTGTTTATCCTAAACATCCTAGGCTTTGGATTTCCTGGTTGCTCATGAAGTGTAACGCCGCCTATTTCACAAAATCCATAACCTATTGATTGCCATGAAGGTACAGCCTCCCCGTTTTTGTCCATTCCTGCAGCTACACCAATAGGATTTGGAAAATCAATATCAAAAATATTTACTGGAAGATCTGGTGAACGATAAAGTGCTCCTAACATCGAAAGAGAGAACCTGGTTCTAGACATTTTAGATAGAACGGTTAAAACCCTTGAGTGTGCGCGTTCTGAATCTTGCAAAAAAACTGCCGGCCTCAGAAAGGTTCTGTATAGAAGACTCATCTAAAAATAAAGTCGATAACTGGTTAGATATAAGGTTAATGGAACAATCACCCTAGCTCTTCCTCCTCTTTAGCTATAGTAGTTACAACGCCTATAATTCCTAAGATTAATAATACTAAACCGGAAAGTAATAACAAAAATGGAGAATCTGCCCAATAAAACCAAGATAAAATTAAAATTAATCCAACCATGAAACTCAAGGCTGAAGACAGCTTACGAATCAAAAGGGCCATAATAAGCTAGTATAGTTGGCCTTAAAACCAGACCTCCTTAGTTCGTGACATGAGTATTAGTTTAACTGTGATAATTCCTACTTTGAACGAAGGTGAGTCTATTGGACCTACTATAGATCAAATACCTAGAGATTTACCATGGCTAGACGTTAAAGTCTTAATAGTTGATGGAAATTCAACAGATAATACTGCAGAGGAAGCCGAGAAAAGAGGAGCTATAGTTCACAATGAGCCTAGGAAGGGATATGGAAGGGCTTACAAGACAGGATTTAGTTTAATAGATACAGATTATGTGGCTACTATTGACGGAGATACGACTTATCCTGCAGATAAAATTCCTCATGTTTTAGCATTTTTGATTAATAATAATTTAGACTTTGTAACATGCAATAGGCTAGATCGAATGGATTCCGATGCTATGTCAGTAACTCATAAAATTGGTAATTGGGGGTTAACATTTGGAACAAATCTATTTCACGGAATCAATATAAAAGATTCACAAAGTGGAATGTGGGTTTTCAAAAAAGAAGTTATAGGTAAAGTGAATTTGACGAGCGATGGAATGCCACTATCTGAGGAATTCAAAATTGAGGCTTTCAAAAGGGGTTTAAGGGCTGTAGAGATACCAGTTCCTTTCCATGCCCGAGTTGGAGAAGTCAAACTTAATACATGGGAAGATGGAATATGGAATCTTTGGTTTTTAGTTACTAAAATGAGAGATTTTAGATAAATTAAAATTAATCTGAACAGGTTCCATCTGAGTTAGTATTACAAATATGGAACCATTTCCAATTACTTTGACCTTGCTTTTCTGTTACATCTGAGCCTAAATCATTATTAAATTTAATAACTATTGCATAATCTCCACTATCTCCGTAAAATTCGGAAGTATCAAAAATAAAAGGATTAAAATTTGGACCTTCCTCGGTTGCTCCGGATTCATAAATTACTGACATCTGGTCTCCAAAATATGAAAACTGCATAGTTTCTACTACCTCAAGATCACGGCCATTATCTGAATCCCAATAATCTTCGTCTTCACCCTCCTCAAATAATTCTTCGGAAAAGTAAATTGTTATTGTTCCTGTAACTGAAGGAATAATTATAACTGACGTATCTAGGTTTGAATCTGGATTATCAATTATCTCGCTTGAGAAATGCATATTAGTGATAACTCCATCATCTCTATCCAAAGGCTTACTTCCATCAAATTGAACTAAGTCTGCAACTGCGCTTTCTGAAAACTTATTTAAGATTACAGAATCTGTAGCTTTTTGACTTCCAAGTTCAACTTCTACATTATACTTTCCATTCATTTTGAATAAATCTGAATAAGCAATTGAAACTGAACCTCGTCCATCATCACTCAAGACAAAAGAGCCTGAGAAAGCGGATATTGAGCCTCCGGAGTACTCAACTGAATTTGGTACATTGGTTATCGTATACTTTCCATCTTTAGCTAAGCTACCAAAAGCTGGAGATGTCGCTAGAATATTAAATGTAAATGTGTTATCGTTAGCATCTTTACCTTCGTTAACATCAATTAGCACAGATATGCTACCTGCTCCGCTGTAAAATCCAAAGTTTGTAAATATAGTTGATGACAAAATAATTAACAATGCAATCCCAACAGCTCCTGCTATCTTCATCTTAGTCGCCAATTCCATATCTAGAAATGAGGAAGACTCCGTATCATCATAATCATCATCCCAGTCTTCACCATCATCCCAATCTTCTTCAGATTGCATAATAACCACTCTAAAAGTTACTTCTTAAAGGCTTTCCACGTTATGCTAACTAGTTTGCTAATTCAGGAACTACGCCTTTTTTACCAGTCATTAGACTTAAAACATCATGTTTCAAGACACCTTTAGCAATCAAAGCCAGAACTTTGTTCTTGATTTTAGCTGCAGGCATCGATCCGACAAACATGTGTGTGAAAAATTCTTTAGTTTCTTCATCCAAAGCTGCATATTTTATCAAACTATTAGGCATAACCATCAAAAGGTGCCAGCCGACTTTTAACCATTCTAAATCGTCACCCCATTTAGAACTCCAAGCTCTGTGATAATGCATCAAGTCTTGTTTCTGGAAGCTACCATCCTTGAATAATACATCTAAAGATTCTGCGGCTAGTCTTCCGGAGTCCAATGCATAGTAAAGTCCTTCACCAGATAATGGAGATACAAATCCTCCAGCATCTCCTACTACCATCATTCGATCTCCAACAGTACAACTCATTCCCATACCTACGGGAATGTTTGCACCAGAAATCATCTTTCTATCTACCTCTATGTCTTTAGGGAACCAACCTTGCTCCTTAAGTGTTTCAACATAATCTAGTAAATATTTTCTTTCACTCCAACCTTTTTTCTCTTTCTTTAATGTTTTAATAATATTCCTAGGGCAACCTATTCCCACATTAAGAACTGTATCTTTTGAAAATGACCAACCATAGCCATCTAGTCCATCATATTTGATATGGGCCATAGAAATCCTTTCTTCACCATAAACCTCATCCATGAAATCTCTACCAACATCTACTTCAAAATAAAGTGCCATCGCAATATCTTCGTCTCTCCAATTCATAGGCATTTTTTCTATTTCCCTAATTCTCTTTGAGACTAAATCATAGGAACCACCTGCTCCAATAATTACTTCTCCGCTGAGTTCTTGACCATTTCGTAACTTAACAATAACCTTGTCTTCTAAAACTTCGAAATCTTTGACTGCAACTCCTTGAATTAATGTAGCACCTTCGGCAACTGCGTATTCTACTAATTTGTTATCGAATTGTAGTCTACGAATATTATAGAAGAAGGGTTTCTCACTAACATAATCTACTGGTAAAAATTCAGGCCCGTAAACTATACCCCTTTGACACTTTGACTCAAGAAAATCATCCCAATTATTAATAATGTGATCAAATTCTTCAATGTGAACACAAAGACCCCCGCCGCATGCTTTTTCTCTAGGAAAATTAGCTCTGTCGACAAAAGCTACACTTTTACCTTGCTTAGCTAAGTAATATGCTGCTGTAGCGCCTGAAGGACCTGCGCCTGCCACTACAACATCGTAATGTTTCAAACTTGACCTTGCTTCCTGAAACGGGTTACATATCCAGTAATTCTATTTCTCATGGTCAAACTTTCTACGTCGGTCAACTCTTCAACAATTGATTTATTATGGTCAAAATCTTCATTAAATCTGTCTGAATAATTTCTTACTAATTCAATAGCAACACGTTTAATGTAAGTCGGTCTTACTCTACCCATATATTCGCTTTAATTTTAGGGCCTATTTATAATCTAGTATTATTTGGTATTGTATAAATGTAACACAAACCAATTATATCATTGCTCTATGGAAGGTTGTGTTAAACGAAGCTTCAAGACTGCCCGGACTGACGGTTTACACTCGAAAAGGAATGAGATTGGGTGTAGTTCATGATGTTCTTTTAGATACTACTCAACGCATTGTTTCAGCTTTACTCATTACTGGTACTACTCCTAGCTTAGTAAAAGACGGAGCAAATATAATAGTGCCATATAGATGGGTACAGGACTTAGACGATGTTGTAATTTTGAGATATTTCCCTGATAAAATTGACTTTACGGAAAACACTGAAAAAACAGAGTTTGAGTTTGAAGACGATGATGGCTTTTACGATGACTAGAAATAATATTTTTTATGCATCAAATTAAGGATTATAGTGAAGCCCCGTAGTGTAGTGGTCCATCATTTGAGACTCTGGATCTTGAGGCCCAGGTTCGAATCCTGGCGGGGCTACCACTAATTAAACCCATCATATTGACAGATATGGATG
>PCCQ01000023.1 GCA_002731795.1 Fidelibacterota bacterium | reverse complement strand
TGACTAATATAAATTTCGCCTTCAAAGGGATCGTCATCTATATTAAACGCAATAACATCAGTATACAAGTCTTGATTAAAATATTCTTTTTTCATGCGACGCAGAGTATCATCATCAGTCATTATAATATTTATTGAGCCAGTATTATGTTTATTGTCAAATAAAATATTTTCAAGTAAACCTTGAATTGAACTTTTATTTAATTGGACATCAAACTCATTGTGAATGTCGACTGTAATCATACAGAGCTAATATTCTTTAAAATTTCCCTTGAGATGATAATTCTTTGAACCTCGCTTGTACCTTCACCGATCTCTAATATTTTTGAATCTCTGAAAAAGCGTTCTACATCATATTCTTTAATATAGCCATAGCCACCTAAAACTTGAATGGCCTCTGTGGTTACACGCATACACATCTCACTTGAAAATAATTTAGCCATTGCTGCTTCTTTAATAATGTCTTCGCCTTCGTCTTTTAGGTACGCTGCATTATAAACCAGATGTTTTGATGCCTCAATTGAAGTTGCCATATCAGCAAGCTTAAACGAAATCGCTTGAAATTTATTTATCTGCTTACCAAATGCCTCGCGCTCACATGAATATTTCAATGCTCTTTCATACGCACCTTGAGCAGTTCCAAGTGCTAATGCACCAATAGTTATACGACCGCCTGTTAAAGTTCGCAAGAACTGTTTAAACCCCTTAGAAGGATTTCCAAGAACATTTTCTTTAGGAATATACATATCTTCAAAGTATACAGATCTTGTATCTGATCCTTTCCAACCCATCTTATGTTCAGGTTCTCCTATCCTAAGGCCTTCTGTTCCTTTCTCAACAATAAATGCTCCAATTTGATTACCTTCTGTGCCATCGTCAACTACCGCTGTGATAATAATTGTTCCAGCGTAGCCTGCGTTTGTACAGAATGCTTTTTGTCCATTAATTACATACCCATCACCTTTTTTAACAGCTCTGGTCTGAGTATTCCCTGCATCACTACCCGCATTGGGCTCAGTCAACCCAAAAGCTCCAAGCATTTTACCAGAACATAAATCTGGAAGATACTTAGCTTTTTGTTCATCAGTTCCAAATACTGCAATTGGGGTAGTTCCAAGACTGGTATGAGCCATCATTGTAGCTGCAGTAGAAGCACACTCTTTGCCGAGCTCTTCAATAGCAATCACAAGCGCAATTGTATCCATACCATTTCCACCATACTTTTCATCCCATGGTATACCCATTAGGCCCAACTCGGACATTTTTTTTATACTCTCAGTTGGAAATTGCCCTGTATCTACATTTTGTGCATGTGGTCTAATTTCATTAATTGCAAATTCTCTAACCATATCCCTAAGCAAGATATGTTCTTCATTAAAATATATTTTCATTTATTTCCCTACCATTTAATTACTGTTGATCCCCATAGGAAACCAGCTCCAAATGCAGCGCACACTACTAAATCATTATTGTTAATTCTACCCTCTTTTTTTGCTTCGGAAAGACAAATAGGAATAGATGCAGCAGTTGTATTGCCATATTTTTGAATATTATTAAAAACCTTATTATCAGGAAGTCCCATTTTCTTTTGAATCATATCAGATATTCTCAAGTTTGCTTGATGAGGAACGAGTAAATCAATATCTTCAGATGTTAATCCATTAAATTCAAGCGATTCATTTATTGTTTCAGGAAAACGTTTCACAGCATGCCTAAATACTTCTCTACCGTTCATAAATAAAAAATGGTCTCCTCGTTCAATAGACTCTTTACTTAATCTATTTGAAGATTTAGTTGATGGTTCTTTTAACCATAATTCTTTAACATTTTTTCCATCTGAATGAAGATGAGTTGAAAGGATACCTCTATCTTCAGTTGTTGAGCTAAGAACAATAGCTCCAGCTCCATCACCAAAAATAACTGCAGTATTTCTACCTCTATCAGATAAATCCATAGTTGTTGACTGAACTTCTGAGCAAACTAATAAAATATTATCAAATGTACCGGATTTGATATATTGATCGGCCATTGATATTCCATATATAAACCCAGCGCAGGATGTTTTAATATCAAAAGCACCGATATTACCAAAACCCATTTTATCTTGAAGAATGCAACCCGCTCCTGGGATATAATAATCAGAAGAGATTGTCGCAAAAATAATTAAATCAATATCGTCTTTGCTTAGATTCGCATCTTGTAGGGCATTTTCTACAGCAGGAATAGCAAGATCAGATGGTCCAACTCCCTCATCTGCAAATCTTCTTTCTTTGATTCCAGTGCGCTCAACTATCCACTGATCTGTTGTGTCCATAAGCTTAGATAGTTCATCGTTCGTTACTACTCGATCAGGAACGTTATGACCAACACCTTTTATGTATGATCTGATTTTATTCATATGAATATCTTATTGCTTTTATATCTAATTGTAAAGAGGTTTTTCCATTCCAATGATTCTCTGAAATATTATAAACAATATCAATTGGCTTCCCAGAAATTAATTTTTCATAATCATCAATCATTCTAAATCCAATTGCATCATATATACTCTTATTTTGTTTAACTTTAAATTTTACTGTAGTTTGATCTTTTCCTATTACTTTTGGAATACCATCAACTTTTAACTCTCTAGAAATGAATTTTGGCTTAGGATTTTTAGGTCCATATGGCTCTAAATATTTTAAAAAATTAATCATTCTTCCATTTATATCAGAAAGCATAATCTCAGAATCAATTTTTATAGTTGGTATGAAATCATCTTGAGTCAAATTTAATTTACAATATTCATCAAAAAGTATTGAAAACTTTTCTAGATTCTTTTCATCAATTGTAAGTCCAGCAGCCATGGGATGGCCGCCATAACCGTCTAACATACTACTACAATAATCAAGCGCTTGTACCATATCGAGTTGAGGTATACTCCTACATGATCCTTTACCTATGCTATCATCAACTCCAATAATAATAGTAGGTTTGTTATAAATTTCTTTAATTCTTGAAGCTACAATACCAATAACCCCTGCATGCCAATTTTCTTTATAAAGTACGATACCATATTTATCATCATAATCAGAGTTATTATCAACCATTGAAAGGGACTCATTTTCCATATTAATAGTAATTAATTTTCTTTTTTCATTTTCTTTATTAAGATCGTTAGAAATTTCTCCTGCCTTGATAGGGTTATTTGTTGTTAATAATTTTACAGCTCTTGCTGCATCCCCAAGTCTACCTGCGGCATTAATCTTAGGAGTTACCCAAAATGTTATCTGCCCAATACCAATTTTATCTATATTGATTTTAGAACTTTCAATCAGTAATCTAACGCCAAGATTATCGCCCTGTCTTATTTGTTGTAAGCCAAAGTGTGAAATAATTCTATTTTCATCAATCATGGGAACAATATCTGCAGCAATACCAAGAGTAACAAGATCAGCATACTTCCATACTTTCTCTAAATCAATAGATAGTTTATCAGCAATAGCAATAGCAAGTTTAAATGCTACCCCAGCCCCACACAGTCCTTTAAAAGGATATGAGCAATCTGTTCTATTTGGATTAACAACGGCTAAACATTCAGGAATACTATCTTCAGGTTTATGGTGATCTGTTACGATAACATTTATTTCTATATTTTTAGCATATTCAATTTGTGAAAAAGCATTAATTCCACAATCACAAGTAATAATAAGAGACGCACCAATACTTTTAGCAAAATCAATACCTCTATTCGATAAACCGTATCCATCAATATCTCTATGAGGAATATAATAACTAACATCAAGATCTATAGATTTGAAAAATTTATACAACATAGAAGTAGATGATACTCCGTCAACATCATAGTCACCATAGATCATTATTTTTTTCTTTTCGTTTATATGTTTAATAAGAGCATCAACTGCTTTATCCATATCTTTGAGCAAATAAGGGTTATGAAGTTTTTGTTTATTGGGATAGAAAAAATTTGAACTGATATCTCTATCGATAATTCCACGTAAAGACATAATTTTTGCAATTGATTGTGGAAGACTAAACTCTTCTGCAATTTGCTTTACAAGTTTTAAATCAAAGTCTTCTATATGCCAATTTGAATTATTCATAGAAAATATAAGGCTAGCCTATAAGCCGAATTCTGTATTCAGTAAACTGAACGATGACCATTCATCTAGGCCTATTATCACTAATAGGCTCGAGCGATCTACCCACTTTTATGTGCGGATAACACAAAGTTATTTGATCTTTCTCCAGGTGGGGTTTGCATAGCAAAAGCTTTCTCAAGCCTTTCTGGTAGTCTCTTACACTACCGTTTCACCCTTACCTTAAAAAGGCGGTTTACTTTCTGTTGCACTTTCCATCTCTTAATGAGTCCTCCCGTTAGGAGGCACCCTATCCTGCGGAGTTCGGACTTTCCTCTCTTAAATTAAGAGCGATCATCCAGCTAGCCTAAATTTTATTCTTCAATATTTTGTTCTTCGGAGAACAAAAATACGGAGCATGATGGGCAGGTATGAATTATTTCATTTGATTGAATTTCAATAACCATTTGAGGTGGAAGAGTACTATAACATGCTCCACAACAATTACCATTTAATGCTGCTACACCAGCTCCCCTAGTATTCTGTAATTGATTATATTTAGCTAAAAGATTATTGCTTATGTCCTTAAGAATTGCCTCTCTACTATTATTCAACTCTTCCAGTTGATCTTTTGATTCAGAAAGAGAATTATCTAGATTTTTTTTATCAGTTTCTAAAGATGTAGCAA
This sequence comes from Fidelibacterota bacterium, assembly GCA_002731795.1. GTDB lineage: Bacteria > Fidelibacterota > Marinisomatia > SCGC-AAA003-L08 > D37C17 > TMED161. Next base: position 50,564 of record PCCQ01000023.1, on the reverse strand, counting down.
TTTCTTCAATTTCAACTTCACTAACTTTTTTGATTTCACCTTCTGATTCAAGATCTGACTGCATTTTTAGCGCTAAATCCTCAGAATCAGATAATACAGATTTGAGGTGATCAATCTCACTATTAAGAGCATCATACTCTTTATTTGTTTTTACTAAAAATAACTGATCTTTATATTTATCTAGCTTTGATTGACTATCTTCAATTTCACTAGATATTTTTCTGCTATCTTTCTCTAAATCAGCTATCTTTTGATTTGTAGTTTCTAATTTAGATTTGATATCATTCAATTGAGCTTCTTTTTTATCGACTCGATTAGGCAAATCTCCAGACAAAGATACAATCTCTTGGATTTCATTGTCAACGTGCTGTAAGGAAATCAATTTTTTTAGTTCTTGATCCATATAATCCTTATTATTTATTTATTTATTGCATTGTAATTTATATTGTTTTTTTATCTTATCAGAACTATAATTTTAAATTAATGGAGAAAATATGATTGATAATATTAAAGTGCACCTAAAAAATGCAATGGTGAATAAAGATAAAAATAGGATTACGGCGTTAAGAAACATTATTGCAAAACTTAAGGCAAAAGAAATTGAGAAGAAGGAAAATCTTTCCGATGCAGAATCTTTGAAAGTTCTTCAAAGTATGGGAAAACAGTTAAAAGAATCAATCTCCCAATTCACTAAAGGTAATAGGAAAGATTTAGCAGATAAAGAACAAGAAGAACTTGATATCCTTAATGAATTTTTACCCACACCTTTATCAGAAGCTGAAATGTCAATAATTATAGATGAGGTTATTAATAGTATTAATGCAACATCAATGAGTGATATGGGAAAAGTTATGGGCATGTCAATAGCTAAGATGGAAGGTCGAGGAGATGGTGCTCTTATAAGCAAAATAGTGAAAGATAAATTATCTTGAATCCTCTGGATATCATACTAACCGCTTCAATTCTAACTGCAGGGCTTTTTGGTAAATATAGTGGATTCAATATGCAATTTAATAAGCTACTTTCAATACTGCTTTCTATCCTAATTACGAAAGTGATTTTTATAGAGCTAATAATTTTCTTCATTCCATACATTGGTTTATCAGCACAAACAAAACCAATAGTTTATTTTATGTCTATTACCATAATCTATTTTGTTTTAAGATTTATTTTTAATTTTATACAATCAAATCTAGAGAATCTTCATAAAAATAAACTTATAGACTCTACCCTTGGAATAATAGTTGGGCTTATAAATGGAATAATTTTTATATCAATTTTTATATCGATTATTTTCTATAGCTTTAAAATAAATGATAATACTACTGAAAGACTTAAGAAGTCAGCGTTATTTAATAGTATATACATAACCAAAACTGTACTTGTAGATTATGGAGAATGAAATATATTTTGATAATTCATTTACTAATGATGTTGGATTTCAAGTAATAAAAGAATGGTTATCTACTAATTCACAATGTATTGAAAATAAAGATTACTTCTTAAATCTAAGTCCATCTAATGATAAAAATTTATTGAATTCAGAGTTTCAACATACTGATGAAATAATAGCATCAATTCAACGAAAAGACAATCTTCCACATATTAAAATTCAATCTATGACTAAAATTATTCAACTGCTTGACGTTAAAGAATATACACTTCAAGCTGCAGAAGTCATTGAAATTCGAAGATTGTTTGAATATTATTTTTTATTAAATAAAAAAATAAAGGGCAAGCATTTTGAACTTTGGGCCCAATTAATAAAAAACTATAAAGAAATAAATTTGGTAATTAATACAATAAATAATGTTTTTGATGAAAATGGAAACATAAAAGATAATGCATCTAAAAATCTTAAAAAGATTAATCAATCAATTAATAACATTAACAAGAATATTGAAAAGAAAATACAAGTAGAGTTTAAAAAATATAGTAATCTAGGCTACCTTAAAGATAATAAGATTATATACAAAGCTGAGAAAGCTACTCTTCCTATCATATCTTCATATAAAAATAAAGTAAAAGGTATTGTTGATAGCTATTCAGCAACTGGACAAACATCTTTCATGCAACCATTTTCATTGCTTGAACTCAACAATGAACTCAATGAATTTTTAATAAGTAAAGAAAAAGAAATAAGAAAAATTCTAAAAGAACTAACTTCAAAAATCGCTATCCAAAAAAATTTAATTAATAATATTAATAATAAAATAATTTATTATGATGTTCACTACACAAAATCACTATTAGCGATTAATTTGAATTCAATAACTCCTAAATTTTGTAATCAATTTAATTTAAAGGATGCAATTAATCCATTATTTACATTAACAAAAAAGAAATATATACCACTAAATTTTTCTTCAAATCATCACAAAACTATAATTATTTCAGGTCCTAATTCAGGCGGTAAAACAATAGTGATTAAATCTATTGGATTGTATAGTATTATGGCTCAAAGTGGAATTCACATTCCAGCTAAAGTTGCAGTCGTACCTATTTTTAATATATTTTTATCTGACATCGGTGACAAACAATCATTAGATGATGACCTTTCCACTTTTTCAGCTCATATGAAAAAAATATCTGAAATCACTAAAACTTCAAATAAAAACTCATTAGTACTTATTGATGAAATGGGAACAGGGACTGACCCTGAAATCGGTGCATCTTTGTCAATTTCAGTTCTTAATAGATTGAGAACTAATAAATCATTTAACTTATGTACAACCCATTTAACGCCCATAAAAATCTGGGCAGATGAGAATTTGGATGCAAAAAATGCGAGCATGGAATTTGATGATAAAAATATTAAACCTACATTTATTTTTAGAATGGGAATCCCTGGATCAAGCTATGGGATAGAAATCGCACAAAGAATGGGCCTTGAAAGTGATATTATATTAGATGCGACTAATAATTTATCAAATAAATCATTTCAATTGGAAAAATTACTAGGCTCAATTAATAATGAGAAAAGAGAGTTAGAAGAAAAGTTAATATATGCAAATTCATTAAAAGCTAATCTAGAAGATAAAGAATTAAAATTAAATCAGTTAGAAAAAGAACTATCAGAAAATAAAAAAATAATATCTAAAAATCGTGAGTCAGAATTGATGAATGAAATTTTAGGATATAGAAAAAAGCTTGAAAATTTAGTTTATGAAATCAAAAAAAATAAGGCAGACAAATCATCAATTAAAAAAGCACAACATTTTATTGAAGATTCAATTAATTCTTTAGTTATTAATGAAGAAAGTAAAAAAAATAAAAAAGCAACAAAACTTAAGATTGGCGATAATGTGTATATTGATAATTTAAATGATTCTGGTATAATTATTAGCCTCAATAGTAAAAATAACAAAGCAGTTATTGAAATAAATGGGAAAAAATTATCAACAAATATCGACCTTTTAAATCTTTCAAAAAATGTAAAAATCAAGAAAAATAAAACATCTATCAACTATAATCATATTGAGACTTTAAATAGCTACAGGATTGATTTAAGAGGATTAAGACTTAATCCTGCAATTGAAAAACTTGAAACTTTTATGGATAAATCAATATTATCTAATATTGATTACATTGAAATATTACATGGAAAGGGTACAGGCGCATTACAAACTGGAATTCATAAGTACCTAAAAACTTCTAATTATAAAATTAAATTTTCATTTGCGCCTTTAAATCAAGGAGGTAGCGGAATAACAATTGTAGAATTTTCAAAAAAATGATTGTATTTTTTAAATATGGCTAAAATTTCAGAACAGAGTATAGAGCAAATTCGTAATCGGGCGGATATTATAGATATTATTTCTTCCTATGTTGAATTAAAAAAAAGAGGAAGAAATTTTTTTGGACTTTGCCCATTTCATAATGAAAAAACACCATCATTTTCAGTAAATCCAGATAAACAAATTTTCAAATGTTTTGGCTGTGGTGCCGGAGGAAGCTCCATTGACTTTGTAATGGAAATTGAAAAACTTGATTTTGTAGAAAGCATAAAATATTTAGCAGACCAATACGGAGTTGAAATTGAAGAAACCCATACAATTTCGAAGGGGCAAGATATAACTGCCAATATCCATGAGATGAACCAAAATACGCTGCAAATATATCAACAAAATCTATTTAATGAACAAAATAAATCAATTTTATCACATTTAACCAATAGAGGATTAACTGAAGATACTATCAAAAAATTTGGTTTAGGATTAAGTAGTACAAAAAAAGACTTTGTCCTAAAATCCTTTCAAGGAAAATATAATTCAAAATCAATGCTATCTAGTGGCCTTTTTGTAGATACTAAATATGGATATATTGATAGATTTAGGAATAGAATCATGTTTAGCCTCTTTAATATAACTGGTAAAGTTATAGGATTTGCAGGTAGAGCAATCGATAAAAATGAGAATGCTAAATATATCAATTCTCCTGAAACCCAGGTTTACAATAAAAGTAAAACTTTATACGGTTTGCATTTAACAAAAAATGAAATTTCAAAACAAGATAGCGCTATTATAGTAGAAGGGTATATAGATTTTCTTCAACTTTATCAGTCTGGGATTAAAAATATCGTAGCTGTTTCAGGAACTGCATTTACAGATGGGCATGCTCATCTTTTAAAGCGATTGACCAAGAATGTCTTAATTGCTTATGATGGTGATAGCGCAGGTATATCAGCAGCAATTAAAGCCTCATATGTTTTATTAAAAAATGGTCTTAAGCCATCTATCATAAAGATTCCAGATGGTTTAGATCCTGATGATTGGGTTTTAAAAGAGGGCGCTGAGCCTTTTATGGATTCTGCAAAGAATGCTTTATCAGTTATCGAATTTAGTTATAATAAATTTAAAAATGGCCCAAATGAAAATGTTGCAGATTTTATAAATGAAACATTACTTGAATTAGCTCAAATCAATGACGATGTTATATTAGAAATTAATTTAAAACTTCTAGCTAAATGTACAGGAATTTCATTTGAAAGCATTAAAAATAATTTCTCAAACATTATAATTAAAAAAGAAAAACGCGATCAATATAAAAAAACTGAGACTAATGTTGCTCTTGAACATTTATCACTTGAAGACGATTTACTTATGCTTTGTTTTTCAAAAGATAAAAAAATACGACATGAAATATATAATAATTTTAATCTTAACTGGATGAGAGGTGAGCAATCAAAACGTATCTACAAGCAATTATTTGTCCACTTAAATTCAGAATTTGAACCAGATGCTAGTATTATATTAGATCAACTTGACTCAAAAGAAGATCATAAAAAACTTGCTAGCATAGTATTTGAAGTTGATAAAATGACACCTTCAATTCTTATGGCCAAAAACTGTATTAGGAGGATTGAACATATATATCTTAAAAAACAGCTGGAACATTATAGAAATAAGCTGAAAAATGCAGAGGATTCATTCAAAGAGGATTCAAATTTAATCTTGAAAATTTCAGAAATTCAAAATAAAATGAATTCAATAAAAAGCTCTATAGCATGAAAAGAATATCTATCATTATACTAATTCTTTTATATGGATGTGGTGAAAAAACTATAGCTGGAATTTCAAATGATTATACGCCTACTATTTCTTATTCAATTAATCTTGATTGGAACAATAGTGAGCCAAGATCAATAACTCAAGTAGATATTAAATGGAATAAATGGGTTACAAATGATTCAACTTCATTTCTAAGCTATTATGTTAAAGATGTTACTACTGAGAATGACAAACTTTTGGAAGATTTTACAAATACATCAGATACTACGTACACTATTGATTTTGCTACGGGGACATTCCTTAAAATCTGTGTCATTGCAAATTACACTAAAGATGATATTGATACATATATTTCATCAGATACAATGCAATTTTTTACTCAACCGCTATCTCCAGCATCAGAAATTTTGATTGATACAGATCCATTGCAACATAATCTTAGTTGGAATATAGATGATCAAAATAATGCTAGTGGCTTGATAATATTTAGGTCATTTATTCAAGAGGACGGTGAGATCCCCAACTTATTAATAAATCCATCAAATGGTCTACCTGAACAACAAGAATGGCAATGGGAAATTGTGTATGAAACAACTGATATAGGCACAACTTTCATTGATACTCTAAATATTTTTTCTGATTATAAATATTTTTATTGTATAAAAATGCAAATAGAAGGTTCGGATGTAATAGAAAATTATAGATATAGCATCATAAAACCTGCAGTAGCAGAAATGATAAACCCAATAAACGATCATGAGCTTAATTTAGTTGCTTCAAATGATTTTGAAGATGTTATAATCCTAAATTGGGACATTTATGATTATAATGATTTTTACTCTTATGAAATCTGGAGACATGATGACAATTTAAGTACTCATCAAGATTTGATTAGTAATGGTCAAAAATTAGTTGAAGTGACAAATAAAAATCTAAATTATTTTGAAGATCGATTTGAAATTGGTTCAGGTAAAAAGTGGTACTATTTGATTAAAACCTTTAACAATTATGGCCAAGAAGTTTATTCTGAAATAGTTGAAGGGGATACTAGATTATGATACTAATATCAATATTTATGCTCTTATTAACAGCTTGCACTAATATGCTCATTCCTGATATTCAAAACTATAAATCAGTACATCTCAATGGAAATGGATGGATTCAAATACCAAATCAAAACTATAATTGTACCAATGACCTCCGTGTATTCGATGATAATTTCACATTTGAGATATATTTTAGTGGTGATAATAAAAATACAAATTCTGCAGGTACAATTTTTAGCCTAACAGGCAAACAAACAGAAAACTTTAAAGATAGTAATTGTAATGGCGAACTAGATGAAAATGAAATTGATAGCAATGAGGATGGAACTTTAGATATTGAAGTTAATGATGAATTTGTTGTGTTAGCAGTCCAAAATGATCCAACAGTAAATAATCTACTAAGTTTTTACATAAATGATATTGAAAATGAAATATTATTTGAAGATAAAAATTTTAATTCTGAAGATGAGTTCCACCTTTTACAAATCACATCTAATGGTGATAGTATATTTTTTTATATTGATCGTGATAAAATATTATCTTTAAAAGCTGATATTATGATTCAAGGTTCTGATTTATTGATTGGTGCAAGGGGAAATCAGCATGATGTAAGTAACCCCTGGAGTGGATATATAGATGAGGTAAGACTTTGGAATGATATTCTATCAGATGAAATAATGGATATGCACTTTGAATCTTCAGACAAACTAATTAATACAATGCAAGATTCATCACTATGTAATTTAGTTGGACTGTGGACATTTAATTATGAAGAGGAAAAAATAGAAATAAATGATGAAAAATGTAATGAAGCTGAAAATCTATATTATAATATTTGTGCATTCGAAATATGTGAATACCCATTAAATGCAACTCTTTATACATTCCCAGGCTTAGAAGTCAAATACTCTAGAAAAGGATTTTAGTTATTTTGTTGTACATCTTATAGCTAAACACCCCTACTGAAAAACCAATGCACGAGCCAATGACAACATCAAAAGGGTAATGAACTCCAATATATACCCTAGAAAAAATAATTATCCCTGCATAAAACCAGAAATATTTTGAATAATCTTTATATATTGAACTAAAAATATAGCTCATACTAGTTATGTTGAGTGCATGATTGGAAGGGAAAGAATAGTGTTTACCACCATGTCCACCTAAATGGTTAATTGTATCTCCTAATGCAAACCAAGGCCTATCTCGTAATTCAAGATGTTTAATATTCTTACCAAGAAGATCTCCAATTGTAATTACTAATGGAATGAGGATTAATAGTTTGACCCTATTTTTTTTATCAAAATATGATAATAAAATCCATAATATTAAAATGTAAGGTATCCAATTTTTGACATTATCAAAAAGTGGCATGATAAAATCAAAAAAAGAATTTGAAAGTGTCTGATTAATAAAAAATAAAATTTTAAAATCAATACTATATAAATATTCTATCATAGTACCCTAAAATACAAAATCCATTAAATAAAAAACCATCATATTTGCTATGAAAAGATATGTGGATATAATAAATTATTCACTTGTTAGGGCCCTTAGCTCAGCTGGTTAGAGCAGCGGACTCATAATCCGTTGGTCCGGGGTTCAAGTCCCTGAGGGCCCACAAACTTTATCTATATCTTCATATTATTAAATTTTTTATTAAAAATGATATGATTCTAACTTTAACGACACAGGCTACTAAATGAAAAAATTTCTTACTTTACTATTAATATGTTGCGCAATTTTTGCTCATGGTGATTCTGATGATGGTCATTCACACGATAACTCTTATTCTGCAATTGGTTTTATTGATGGGACTGTTATTAATTTTGATAATAAAAATGCAATTGAATATGCTTCAGTATCATTATATGATCTTGATACTGATGATTTAATTTTTGGTTCAATAACTGATGCAGAGGGATATTTTTCTATTGATAAAATTCCCATGGGTAATTTTTACTTAATCATTCAGTTTATTGGATATGAGATTTATAAAAATAATCAAATTTCTTTGAATACTCTTAGTGGTGTAAGAATAAATTTGGGAACAATAGCTTTAAGCCCAAAATCTATCGATGCTCTTGAAGTTAGTGTTACAGAAGATATGCCTAAAATTGAATTTGAAACAGACAAATTAGTTTATACTCCATCAGGAGATATCCTAGCTTCAAGTGGATCTGCTGAAGATGTACTAAATAATGTCCCTATGGTCCTTGTAGATCAAGATGGCTCTGTAACTTTAAAAGGAAGTTCAAATGTAAAGATTCTTGTTAATAGTCGTGAAAATCGAATTGGAGAAGGTGGTAATGATGTTGATAATATCCCAGCATCAATGATTGAGAAAGTAGAGGTTATTACATCACCTTCTGCAAAATATGATCCTGAAGGTATGGCTGGAATTATAAATATCATATTAAAAAAAGATAAAGATCGGGGTTTTAATGGTGAAATTAAATTATTTACAAAGAAAAATAAAAACCATGATTTTTTGGATATGGGAGGACTTTCGATAAGTTCAAATTATAAAACAGAAAAATTTAATGTCTATACTTCTTACTCAAATAGTTTACGATATAGGGATCGGAGTGGTTACAGAAAATCATATACTACTTTTACAAGTGATTCATTAGAAGATCTTACTAATAATATTTATTTTGATTGGGATAGTCAAAAAAAGAAGAGGGGGCAAATTTTACGATTGGGATCAGATTATTACATAGATGATGATTTAACTTTAAATCTAGAATCTAGATATAATAATTACAGTTCCAGTGAAACAGGCCTGGAAAATAGTTATGAACCAATCCCAACAACAAAAATTTCAAATGAAGAAGAATCTGATAAAAATTATGAAATAGGAATTTCATTTTCAGCTGATAAATCTTATGATAATCCTGATAAAAAATTGTCATTATCATATTCTTTTGATACTCATCCAATTGATGAGGGGTCTGAAACCGTTATACAAGGTGGTAATGAGAGCTTATCATCTCATTCAAGTAAACTTCAATCTCAAGAATTTGACCTTTCATATTCATCTCCCCTAAATGATAATTCAAAGTTTGAATTAGGTTATAGTTTTGGTGGAGGAAATAATGATGAGACTATGTTTTATTCATTATATGTAGATAGTGTAGAATCAGTAACCGGAAAAAATATTTATAAATACAAAAGAGACATTCATGCCATATTTTTTGAATACAATGCGCAAATTAATGATAAATGGAGTATAAAACCTGGAATTAGAACAGAGTATATTGATAAAAATATTATTTTTACTGGCTTGCCTGATGCCTGGTATTGCAATGAGGAAGAATTTGATACATATGATGATTGTATAACAAGTGGCTGTCAAAATTGTGAGCTTACATCAAGCGATTCAGATCAGATTGGAGCATATGCTCAAATTTTAGAGAACAATAATAATACTGATTTAAAAGATAATTATACAAGTTTATATCCGAGCTTACACCTAACTTATAATATTACAGAAAAACAAAGTCTGCAATTTGCAATAAGTTCAAGAGTAGAGAGGCCTGGCGGAGGTCATCACAGAGGATCAAGACAAATTAGACCTTTCCCTAGAGATATACACTCCAATAATTTTATTTTTGTTGGAAATCCTAATTTGAAACCTGAATATTCTACAAACTATGAATTATCATTTAAATCTCCAATTCCAATGGGATTTTTCTATACTAATTTATATTTAAATGAAGTCAGAGATAAAATTGAGTGGTATAGTGATAACTCATATGAAAATTTTGATGTTGTTACTTTTGCAAATGCAGATAGAGCAAAAAGCTATGGCTTAGAGTACTTCTTTATGATAATGGGTCAAACTATAGGTGGAGGGTTTTGGTATAATGATCTTCAAGATGGATCTGACGACTCTGAGCTTAATGGAGTTAATAAAGGATTAAATATGTATGGTAAAGTTAATTTGCCCGAAAAATATATTAAATACTTTGGATTTGAATTTGGATACTACTACATGAAAAGCGCCGATGATTACGGTTCAATGTTTGGAAATAAGGGTACAATATGGGCAAATATTGGAATTACAAAATCTCTATTTGAAAAAAGAGTAAGACTTTCATTCGATATTGATAATATTTTTAATGGTGGAGGGTTTTCAATGACACGTACAAAACCTCTAATTGATGGTATTGACTATATCGCACCTGGTTATTCAGGTGGTGAGGAATATACTGATTTGAGTAGCTCAAGAAATGGAAGAACCTACTCTATATCAATAAAGTATAATTTTGGTGAACTTGAAAAACAAAGAAGATCATTCCAACGCGAAGGTTCTATGGGTGGCGATGGAATGGACATGGGATTTTAGATTTACTAATTCCAGAACCCCGAAAGGTCATGTAGAGACAAGCCAATCGATATTCTTTCAAAATTATTTGATTCATCGGCTATGTCTATATTGTAATTTTCATATGATCCTTGGATTGTAATGTTCTTTTGAAGGGACAAAGAAATACCAAAATTATATGCATGTCGCGCAAAAACTTCATTTATATTTTCTTCATCAACACTATTAAAGGGTGTAGGTATATATTGATACCCAGAAAATAAGTTTATTGGAGTATCTCTTAATTTTATAGCAGTTCCAAAATGGTGTGATGTCGTTGAAGTGTATATATTTCTAATCTCTTCATTAATTAAAATTGAAGCAGGGGTTCCATCTTGTTCAACAATTTCATTAGAATCAAACTCTAAATTACTCCAATCTGTTTGTTTCCCTTCATAAAAAAAATTAACTGATTTTAATAACAGAGCTGCGCCAAAATGTAATGTAATAGGTTTTATTGCCTCATAATTATATACTTGTGAAAACGTATTTCCATCACTAGGATAATTAGTTTCTATATACTTTTCTTTAACTGATAAAGATGTTGGCATATCAACTGATAATCCATATTGAAAATTTTTAGATAATATATGCAATAATCCTAGGGTAATGTTTGAACCAGAATATCTCGGCTTATAATAATATGTTTTATCATTACCCAATACTGTCATCTCATTATTTCCATACAGAAAATTAAAATCTGCTCCTAAGTATAAGTTTCTAGCAAATTCTAATGCTGCAGCCACATGATATGAGGTGAGTTTTCCTTTTTCATTAAATCTCGATGTATTATTTTGATAGTTAGAAATAAAATCAGACTTTTTATGAGCACCTAGACTGTAGACTAATCTTCCTCTAAATACCTTAACGGGATGAACAAGATCAATGCCATTGAAACCTGTATTTGTGACGCTTGAAGAATTACTATTATATTGACGATTAGAAAAGTTTAATTGAAAATATCCAAATTGAATAGCTGCAAGATTTGCTGGATTTGATGTTAATCCAGGAGTTATATATCCAGATGCAACTGTTGCATTTCCAATACTATTAGATAAAACTTGTGAGTACTCATATCCCCAAAAAGGTCTTAATGCATCTATTGGATTTTGTCCAAATACCTGTGAGCTAATTATAAAAAAAATGAATACATATTTTTTCATTGTTATATCCCACGCTTTTCATTTGAAGATTTTTTTGAACTCTTTTTACTATTAGTAATGGACTTATCTTTCTTTTTATTTTTTTTAGTGGAAGATTTATCCTTTTTTTTATTTTTAGATTTTGATACTGAAGACTTATCGCTTTTTGATTTTTTTGAATTCGAAATTGAAGTGATAATTATTTTAGCAATATCAAATGCTGCACTATTTCTGTTTCTAGTTTTATGCTTAACCTTCTTATCTTCCTGTAAAATGCTTTCATAGTTAATTACTGGAGATGAATTGTCATTTACATTATACTTTCTTTCATATGGCGAATTCTCACTATTATCTGAATTATCATTAGGGATTGAGGGTTTAATTATTAAATCTTTTTCTATATTTATGATATCATTTGAGGTATTATCATCAATTTCTTCATCATTCTGATCGTAGCTATCTTCTTGTCCAATTTCAATCTCTTCTTGTTCCGGATTATAACTATTTTCGCGCCTTTCAATAGTATTATGTGATGAGTTACCATACTCATTATTTGATTCACCATAATCATCATTATAGTCTTCATTGTCATTCCATCCATCGTCATATCCATCTTCATAGCCCCACCAGTACCCATCATGAAATCCATAATGATAACCATTATCATAATAATGATGATGATGGCTATGGTAAAAATATCCATACCCATGATAATGACCATAATGGTGACCTTGATGATGTCCATGGTAATGCCCAGTGCATGGCCAATCATGGCAATCACTGTAATTACAACATACCTCTTGATCATTAGATTCATAATTATTTATAATAGTATAATTACCATCAATTTTCAATGTATCTGTCTTGCTATAACTATCATTATTTTGATAATTACTATAGTCTTCAGGAGGGTTAATTATCGTGTAGCACCCAGAACTGAATAAAGGAAATAAAATTAATATTGAAATTTTAGCTGTGTATAATATCTTTTTCATAATTATCCTCATATATTAAAAGTCTAATACAATTATTTGTTCCATAATAATCTTAATTAATAATTAGCAATACTAGAGATATAATATCGTCTATATTTACAATTTGATCATTATTAACATCTGATATATATATCTGACTCTGAGCCATTTGGTTTATTTCAAGAATATAATTAATTATAAATAAAATATCAAAAATATCGGTATTCTGATCAAAATTAACATCCCCAAACAACAAACTTCCTGATCTTAGATAATCTAAAGGATATTTAAATGCTTTTGAAATTGAATTATGACCAACTTCATTATGTAAATACTCCCAAACAATTTCTCCTTCAGAATTTATTTCAAAAATTTTATTTTCAGTTGCAGGAACAATCAAAGTATTCCCATTTTCTAATCTTCTAGCACCAGACATTATATGAGAGAAAAAATCATCAGTATAACTCCAATTATAATCAAGTGGAAAATATGAATGCACTTCATCAATTTCATAAATACCATATTCATTGATTGGTGGTTCTATTTGAACAACAGAAGATTGTGTAAAATCTTGTCCAAAACTAGTAATAGATCCATTATTATATATTAAAATATTACCTTCTCCAGGAAAACTGTTCTCAATCCAATTTGCATCATGTTGTCCAATAAGCATTCTATTTTGCTGATTTCCACGATTGTAATTCATAGGATTCCCCCACCTATATAATATGTCACCACCCATCCCGCTATCCCCACCTGAATGGCTTGCAGCTTCTTCAGTAGTTGTGCTATGGTCAATTATATATATTTCATGCAGATTTCGGCAAGAAATTAAAATTTGATCTAATTCTTCATTATAATCAATGGAATTCGAGTGTGTCCAATCTGAATATCCCAATGCTGCAAGATCAAGACTTACTAAATTGATATCAAGTAGCTCAGGATGATCTGAAATAACACCATAGTTAGATAACGTAGAATCAAAATCTTGAATTAAATGATCCCAAAAGGTCCACTCCCAAACAATATTAATTTCATTGTTGCCTATCAATTCAACCTCAACAATTTTATCTGGCCATATATCACTTTCAATATCTTCTCTACCTGCGTTAATTGCTTCAAGATAGGTTTTGCGATCCCATGATAATAATAGAATGTTCCCATTAGGCATCGGCTCTATATCATGATGTTGAAGATGGTTGGTATCTGAATATGAATACTCCCATATTATATCACCCCTCCAGTTATATTTTACTATTTTTCCACCATAAGCTGCCCCTACCATAAACGGATTTTCAACTTTCATTGGGCATATTAAAGAACCATCCTCCAACAAGTAAGCGGTAGTAGCTGCACAAGACTCATGATTCCACTGATTTATAATATTTCCATGATTATCAATTAATCTTGTATAATTATCTCCTCCTCCGTTTGGTCCCTCAGTTATTGGAGTAAAAAGAGTATATCCTTCGTATACTTCCTGAGAGTATAAAATAAATGAAATAAAAAATATCTTAATTAATAAAATAATATTACAACTCCTTCTATTTCCTAAAATTTACATAATTTTCGATCAAAATAAAGAATCTCTTTAAAATTTAAAAAAATAACTAAGGAGAAATTAAATTTATTTTGTTTCTGAGCGATTATATTTAATAAATTAAAATAATTTAGGAAGAGCAAGAATCATCCGTTAATTCTCTAATCTCCTCCTCATCTTGCTTTTTCTAGGGGCCCCTGTATAGGGGCCCCGATCTTTTAAAGAAAAAAAACCCTTGATTAATCAAGGGTTTTTTGCTCCGGTACCTGGACTCGAACCAGGGACACACGGATTAACAGTCCGTTGCTCTAACCAACTGAGCTATACCGGAATTAAATTTGTGAACGAATATACTACCTTATTCAAAAATGAAAAAAGTAATTTTATATTTTTATTTAATCTCATGATTTAATTTTTATAACTAATCATCAACTCACGAATTTTAGGTTTTAAATATATGTCATCTGTATCGATTTTTGAAAGAATGGATGATAAAATTTTAACTCTATTCTCGTATGGCTTGTTTTTGTTAACAACTATGATTTTTTCATGTTCTAATAAACAATAACCTGTATTAAAATTGCCCTTATCTAAAACTACTTTATAGTTTAGCTTTTCAAAGACTTCCTTCAATTCATTATACGTATTTCTTAAATTTTTTGCTGTTTTCATAATTCAATTTTTAGTTAATCGAAGTTAATATCAATGCCATTAATCTTCCAATTTTTTCTTACTTCGATAGGACCGATATAATCTGAAAAACCAGATGAAGGAATAAATGGAGTCCAACTTCCAGGAAAAAACTTTAAAGAAACCTTATTAGAATCAGTATTATATTGTTCATATATTTGTAAAAAATATTCTCCAGCTGGAATATTCAGGAAAGAATACTTATTATCTAAAATTAATGTTTCCCATGATTTCCCAGTTTCTTGATTATAAACAATAGCAACCAATTGATTATCATGAGATGAGTAAACTGAACCAGATAAGTCTCCTCCTTGATAATTTTCATTATTGTTTAAATTTGATTTTTCGGTACAAGATTTTAGATCTAGAAAAGAGTTATCTATGTAATTATTTGACAAATCCTTAATATGTCCCTCTTTAAAATAAATACGAGAGATATTTTCAGATTTTAATGGAAATGGGATAGTAATTATTGATTGATTTATTGGATTAGAATCTATTTCATAAAAAGTGCCAACTATAAATTTATTTATTGAATCATTAAAAATATGATAAAATATACTATCAGAGTAAAATTCTACTAAAGGCTCTGAAACATGAACAGACAAAAAAGAATCATTGAATTCACAAGAAATTATTTTAGGGTTAATTGTATCATTTATTTCGGGTATTATATAATCAAATGAATTAGTTAAATATTGTTCAAATTCATTTTCTAATTCTAGTTGAGAAGAAAAAGTTATACCAGAAAAATCCATATCAAAATTATTGTATACGGTATCAATAATTCCAAATAATTGAGAACCATCGCTAAAGTCATACTTAACATAATATTTATTAATGAAATTCATTGCAGAAATTTCATTTTTTGGCACTGGGAGCCCAATATTCAATTTAATATCATACTCAAGATTATTTTTATCAATTTCAATATTCTTATTATAAATTGAAAACTTATTTTTAGTAAAATCATCTATTGGGTTATTAATACTGTTTTGTACAGCAATAATAAAATAATTTCCATCTTCCAGTGCATTAAAACTGAAATTTAATTCTATATCTGTTTGAGTCTTTGAAATTAAAACCTTATCATTATTAATTAATTTATATAAACCCACTTCATATAAATCAGACTTAGAAGCACGATTAGAGTTTTGGTTATATAATTTGCTAAAATCTAAAAGTTTTCCAATAACGGATCCTTTTGGGATGTCAAAGCCAAATGAAAAATATATACTTAATGGAGAGTCCATAGAATTATTGTAGTAATCAGATAAACTTCTATTAACATTAATATTCAAAGCTTTTTCTATATCCCACTTATTTTTAGGTCTAATGATAATTTTTTTTCCTATAGCTTTAACATTAAACTCACTATTGGAGATTTGAAATGAATTTTTTAAAGTGTTTGGGTTAATTGGTTCATCAAAAAATAATATAATCTTTTGATCATCTAATAAATCATTAGAAAAATTTTCAGGAAATATTTTAATGAGTCTTGGACCTGACTCATCAATCTGACCACCCGGAATTGGACCTTGAACAGCGCAAGAAAAGAAAAAATATAATATCATTAATTTAAATATCATTTTCATATTAGAACTTAATATTTTTCTTTAATATTTTAACAACAAATTGTAGAATTAAAGCATGAAAAATCTTTCAAATTCATTTTTAATTAATATGCCACATTTAAGCCACGATCCAATATTTGGTCGAAGTGTCATATATATTTGTGAACATAATCAAGAAGGTACAATGGGACTTATAATAAATAAGCCATTAGAAGGAAATCAAAACAAAGATATTCTAAATGATTTTGGACTTTTAACGACTAATGAAAGTTATAATGTATATTTTGGTGGGCCAGTGTCTCCTGAAAAAGGCTTTATTCTTCATGATTGTAATTATAAAAAAAATGAAACCATGATAATTGAAAATACTACCGCATTATCATATAGCAAAGATATAATCAATGATATAAAAAATGGGAATGGTCCAAGTCAGTTTAGATTAATCATGGGTTATTCTGGATGGGATGCGGGACAGCTTGAGCAAGAACTTGATAATGGGGATTGGATTATTATGCCAAGTTCAAAAGATTTAATTTTTTCTAAAACTCATAAAGATAAATGGAAAATTGCGACATCAAATTTTGACGTAAACTTTAATAATATATCTGGTCAATCTGGCTTAGCTTAGCTACCAATAATTTCATTTAAAAAATGAATGATATCCAAAACATCTACAGAGTCATTGCTATCGTGATCTATAGCTAAAAATTGACATAATTCAATTGATGTTGATGATAATATAGAATTAACAACAGTAACAAGATCTATAACATCTAAAGTATTATCATAATTAAAGTCACCATTAACTTCATTGCAATTAATATCATCATTAATATCAGTTAAACTTAAAATTAAATAGCCATTGTAATAGTTTGTATTTTGTGGATTAAAAGAACATAGATTCCCATTGAAAGAACCGCTAGAGTTATCTTCCCAAATAATTTGATTAAAATGATTAAAGTCATCTTCCCATAATAATGAAAAATTATTATTAGTACCATAGTCTCCCAATCCGGGGTTATAACTATAATATTTTACATGATCATAATAGGCATGCTTAGGAGTATCGTTTTCATCCCAAGTCCCAACCCAACTTTCCCAAACAGCTGGCCATAAATTCATCATAATTTTTTGAGAAAAATTCATATCATCAACAATAGATATTCCCTGGGAATAAACTTCATCTCCATCTACAAACCATGCAATATAATCTGGAGTCCATTCAAATGCATAATCATGAAAACTTTCATGAGGATTAAAATCAACATCTATTATCTCACCATATGACCATGAATTTGGGGTTCCTGGATGATGAGTTGTAAATTGTACAGTACTATCACGGTTTCCAGTCATTTCAATATCAATTTCATTCCAATTCAAGTTACCTAATCCAGAATCCCAATTGGTATTATAAGTGAAGAATGAACTTACTAGTCCGTCTCCGTCTGCGGATTTCATTCTTACTTCAAATCTTCCATATAAATATGATTGATCAGTTTGTAGCGCGCCAGAATTACATCCATCCCAATCTGAACATTCATTTACTCCACAGCAATTCCATGAATTTAATTGATTTACTACATCACTTCCATTTATTGTAAATCCATAGTTTTGATAGCTATCATTAGGATTAAAATCACAATCTGAAGCTAAAGGTGGATTTCCAATTAAACCCCAGCCTGACCAAGAGTCAAAATCACCAGTAATAGAATGAATGTACTGATATTCTCCATTTTCAAATCCACAAAATGTACCAGAATATATGTTAGCATCGTCACTTTCATCTAACTGATAGCCCCAACCCCAGCTATTCCATGATCCATTCATTAAAACTATAAAATTACCATCTGGGATTTCAGCATTAGAAATATCAACTTCAAAAGTTGCACAATATGAGAACACAGCATTAATCATTATAATGATAGGTATT
This sequence comes from Fidelibacterota bacterium, assembly GCA_002731795.1. GTDB lineage: Bacteria > Fidelibacterota > Marinisomatia > SCGC-AAA003-L08 > D37C17 > TMED161. The sequence goes on along the minus strand of PCCQ01000023.1, from coordinate 31,789 downwards.
AAATTCATGACACTAATTGTATTAAAGAGTTAGTTCAAAAGATTTTAAAATGATACCTGGACAGTGAACTCCACCTAAATTTCTTCCACCATATGTTCCAACACTTGGATTTAATCTTGATTTGCTAGTAACTGACTCTAACTTATCACCAAAGAAATTATATATCGTATCATCAAATCTCATATCATCAATAGGCGATATTATTTCACCATCTTCAACCCAAAAACAAGCATACCTAGTCATACCAGTCACCCTACCTCCAAGCTGATCACTCCAATTCAGATAATGAAGATTCGATAAATAGACACCTGTATTTAGTTCCTTTAAAATGTCTTGTTCTTCAACAAGACCTTCTTTCATAACTGGAGATCTAAGGTATTCCCCCTGGGAAGCAAAATTGGTCGAAAGATTATACTCATTAGCAGTTCTAGTTGAGATTAAAGTATTTTTTAATGCGCCATCGATAATAAGAGGCAATTCAATATCTGATATTTCTCCATTACTATTAAATCGAGGTACAGTCCCAGATGAAAAATCTTCTTTTAAAGAAAAACATGGAGATAACGATTTACCTTCATCTCTCATTTTAATAAATGAGCTACGCCCTTTCCTTATAGAATTTTCACTTACTCCACCCCAAGAAAACATATCAATAAGATCAGATACACCAGCTGAAGCAATATAGGTTCGATATGAACCTGGCTTAATCTTTCTAGATTTTTCATTTAGCATAGATAATTTTTCTTTGGATGAATTAATAAATGATTCGTAATCATTTTGATCCCAATGAGTTCCAGCATATGTCTCTTTAACCATTTTTTTCAATGGATTAATCAATGAATAGTCAAGCGAGAATGTTTCAGTAGAAAACCAATTTTTTTGCCCTGCACTATTTGTATTACCTACAAAAACATCTCCGGAAGCCCATATCCCAATTAAGTCAACGCCACTCATAACTGGCAACAAAGCATCTACTGATTCTTTTGGATTTAAAAGATGTCCAGTATATTCTTCATCTAAAGAACCATGATTCTCTGGTAAAACACAAAGAGGGTCTTCAGGTAAGGATACAATATTTTTCCGCATTGTATCTAAATAATCAATTATAATCTTATAATCTTTTTCCATATCTCTTTGAATAGTAAAAGATATTTGAACTTTACGATTATTTTTTATCAATTCCATACCCATCGATGCATCAGCTACCGTCCCAATTTGTCTTACCTTTGCATTATTAATTCTAATGAATTCACTGTTTTCACCGTTTATAGATATAGTCAAATGCTCATCATTAGATAAGGTGTTAATTACTTTTTCTGATATATTAAAAAAATATTCTTTCATGATTTTCTCCTATGCTCCACCAAATACTTGGATGTTATCAAATAAACAAATTGGAGATGCATGTCCAACTCTAATTACCTGATTGGGCTCTCCTTTACCACAATTTGGAGTGCCATGAACTTCAAAAGTGGATTCGTCTCCAACTTTTGAAAGGCTGTTCCAAAATGGAACAGTAATTGCTCTGTAATTTGGATCTCTTAGAGTTTTAGTTATTTTTCCATTTTCAATTAATTTCCCGTACTCTGATCCAAATTGAAATTTATTTCTATAGTCATCTATTGACCATGAGCGATTTGTTTCCATATAAACACCATACTCAACAGAAGATATAATATCTTCAAAACTTGAATCTCCAGCTTCTAAGTTTAAATTTGCCATTCTATCAATTGGTGCACGATTCCATGAGCAGGATCTAAAGTTTGCTACAGCTGGGACTTCACTCCTTTCCTGACTTTCAAGCGCTCCTAAACCCCGCAATAAAACACCATCCTTAATGAGGTGCTCTTTACTAGCTTTAAAACCACCATCATCAAAACCATATGATGCCATTTCATTTGAGATAGTAGGATCAAAAGTAACGTTCATTAAGTCAGATCCGTACTGCAGTTTACCAAAATCTTCAAGCTGTACAAAACTCCACCCTGCATAATTTCTTTCATCACCAAGAATTCTATCTATTTCTAGAGGATGACCAATGCTTTCATGAATTTGTAACATCATTTGGTCTGGCGCTAGGACCAAAGACATTTCACCTGTGGGACATTGTTCAGCTTCAATGAGCTCAATGACTTGTGAGGAAACCTTATTGCATTTTTCTCTAACTAAATCCTGATTAAATCTTTCAAGTCCCATTTGGTTGCCGGACCTTCCATCTGTTCTAGTTTGTATAATTTGACCATTTTTTGCAGTAGCAGAATAGTCAGAACCAACAATATTAATTTTTTGATGAATGTCGCTACCATTTGAGCAAGCATAGTTAATAGTTGTTTCAACTAACATTGCCATAGCTGAAACAGACATGATTCTACTATCATTTAATAACCAATCATTCGCCTTCATAAGAATATCATTTATCTCTCCAGCGCTTAACGAATCAAAAGGTAATTCTAGCGGAGTTAAATATTCACCTTTAGACTTCGGACGAACATTGCTTTCAAACGAAAATACAGAATATTTTGAAGCTCTTAGTGCACTCTCTTGTGCAGTTGTGGCTGCACGCTGAATTCCACTTAATGATAAATCTGAAGTAGCGCAATATCCAAACTGACCATTTTTTAGCACCTCAACCATAATACCATGGTCTATTGAAGTCTCATTGGATAATGGATTTTTATCTCTTATAACATGGTATGTAGTGTTTTCCTTGTACTCTCTTAAACCAAACCATTCAGCATCTAAATCTATTTTGCTTATAATCTCAACTAAATTCATAAAATCACCCTATTAATGTTGAAATAATTTAAATATTTAATACTTATCATTCTATCTGTTTTTAATCTTCGAGAATTAAAAAGATATTATTAAGTTTAGGCCATTCCATATTATTATAGGACATTTAGGAGAAATTATGCGATTTAATTTAAAGTTAGTTTTTATATCTATAGCAATTTTATTTACTATTGCCTGCAATAGTGATGATCAGAAGGTGTATAAAAAGTTTGATACATCAAATAAATACCAAGAGCAAGGTCAATCCTTATCTGATTCTAAAGCTGATGGGGGATTTGGTTTTGAGAGTATTGCTGAGAGTCAGGGTTGGACTACAAACTTATCTCCAAATATTTCAGGAGATGCGAATGCAGTGAAAGGTGACACTCTAAGATTTTTAGCTGATATGGTTTTTCCAAATACTCTAAGAGCATTTGGTAAAGAGACTAGATCGCAATTTAATAGTGCCCTTGAAAGCTTAATTTATGAGCCACTATTAACGTTTGATTCTGAAACTTTCAAACTAGAACCAGCCCTAGCAACTCACTGGAAAGTAGAATCGGATTCATTGACTTTTTTATTTAGAATAGATCCTAGGGCGAGATTTTCTGATGGGAAAGAAGTAACCGCTGAAGATGTTGTAGCCACCTATAAAATTCTTATCGATGAAGGTCATGGCGATCCAAATGTGTATACTTTTTGGAGTGAGAAATTCAATATGCCAGAAGCCAAAAGCAAATATATCGTGAGCGTAAAAGCTAAAAAAACTGAATGGAGAAATTTATATAGTTTTTCTAGTATAATGGTATACCCTTCATATTATTTAAATAAAACTACTGGAGCAGAATATATAGATGCATATCAGTTCGAAATGATGCCTGGATCCGGTCCTTATCTTTTAAATAATCAAAGAACCACTCAGGAAAATAATGGCTTGGTAGTTCTAGATCGAAAGCGAGATTATTGGGCAGCAAATCACTATAGAAATACAGGATTATATAACTTTGATGTTTTGGAGTTTATTTTTATCAATGATGAAAATCAAGAAGTCGAACGTTTTTTTGCGGGTGATTATGATACATACATGGTCTCAAGAGCTCAATGGTGGGCAGAGAAGTTTGTAGCCGCTGAATATCCAGAAATTGAAAGGGGACTTATTCAAAGAAAGAAGTTTATTAATTTTCTTCCTGCAGGCGTAGGTGGCCTGGCGTTTAATACTCTCGAAGCTCCTTTTGATGATATTAAAGTAAGAAAAGCTTTTTGTCATTTATGGGATGTAGAGAAACTTATGGATAAATTATTTTATCATGAGTATGTTCGAAAAAATTCATGGTTTCCTAGAAGTAAGTATGCGAATCCTGATAACCCTGCGCAGGATTTTAATCCTGATCTTGCTCTTGAACTATTAAAGGAGGCTGGTTGGACGAAAAAACCTGGGGATAAATTACTATCAAAAGATGGGGAATATTTTGAAATTGAAAACTTTTATATCAATACAGGTTGGGATCGAATTTTTAATCCATTAGTTAAAGATCTTGAAGAAATTGGGATAAAAATTAATCTTGTGGTGTTACAAAATCCATTTGAAAAATTGATGGATAGAAAATTTCAAGTTCAATTTGCTGGATGGACCGGTTCACTCCTACCCAGTCCTGAGGGCATGCTTCATTCTAAATATTCAAAGCAACTTGATGTTACAAATGTTACAGGAATGGCAAATCCTGAAATTGATAATTTAATTGATGATTACAATACAAATTGGAATATGGACGAAAGAGTTAAAATTCTTCAAAAAATTGATGAAATTGCCTCAAAAGAATATCATTGGGCTTTTGGCTGGGGTGCACCTTACGGATATAGATGTTTAAATTGGGATAAATTTGGTATGCCTGAACATGGAATCGGCTATAGTGGCAATTGGCTATCTCCAATCTCCTACTGGTGGATAGACCCAATCAAAAAAAATAAACTCATTGAAGCAAGAAAAGATAATAGTATCAAAATACCAATCGAAAACGAAATTGTAGATTTCTACAAAAATTTAAACTAGATAAATGTTTCAATATATTATAAGAAGATTACTTTTAATGATTCCAACATTTCTTGGAATAACATTTATGGTATTTTTCATTCTTCAAGTAGCACCAGATGGTCCATTTGAAAGAGCTGTTGCACAGCTAAAAAGCGCAAATGCAACTTCAGAAAGTGGAGTTTCAATGTCATCGGATTTAATTGGAAATAGCTCAGAATTATCTCCAGATATACTTGAAGATTTACGAATGCAATATGGCTTAGATAAACCAATAATTATTAGATACTTGATATGGCTTGGTGTTTTCCCTAAAGAATATAAAAGAGAAACTGCAGTAATTGGAAAGCACTTTAGAGAAACAGTTGATTTTGTACAAATAAATGAAAACTCAAAAAAACAATTACAAAAATATATTTTAGTAGAATCTGAAGTTGACAAAAATAATAATATCTCTTATAACATCATAGAAAGTGGCGCTGGCCTCAAATATAGTTTACCTGATGTTAGTAGACTTCAAACTGATGAAAATTTTGATTTTGATAAATACATATTTTTTCAAAATGAATATCAAGAACTCCCAAGTCATGAGTTAATATCAACATGGTATTTTTCAAATTGGGATTTAGAAAAAGTTAATTCTGATAATACTGTGACCTTGGTAAAAAAAGAGTTTAATGGGATTTTTCAGGGGTTCTTAGGTTACTCTGAGAAAAAAGGGAAAAATGTTTCAACACTTATCGCAGAAAGAATGCATATATCGATTTTTTTTGGATTTACAAGTTTAATTCTGGTTTATTTAATATGTATACCGCTAGGAATTCTAAAGGCATTAAAGCATGGAAAAAGATTTGATGTTTTATCTAGTATTATAGTTTTTACAGGATATTCAATACCTGGATATGCTTTAGGAGTTTTATTATTATCTTACTTTGGAGGAGATATTTTTCCACTTCATGGATGGCGCTCACCAGATTTTTCAGAATTATCACTTTGGGGAAAAATAAAGGATCAAATTCATCATGCATTTTTACCTATTGTGTGCTATATGGTTGGAAGCTTTGCTACAATGACTGTGCTTATGAAAAACTCATTAATGGAAAATCTAAATCAAGATTATGTTAGAACAGCTTTTGCAAAAGGTTTATCTGAAAAAAGAGTTATATTTTTCCATGCTGTAAGAAATTCACTAATTCCACTTGCTACAGGTATTGGATCCTCGATTGGAATTTTTCTTGCAGGCAGCTATCTAATCGAAAAAACTTTTGGTATAGATGGAATTGGGCTTTTAGGATTTAATGCTCTAATAGATAAAGATTATAGCATTATGATGGGAGCTCTTGCAATACAGGTTGTCATACTATTGATCGGTAATCTGATATCTGATATAACCTATGCAATAATTGATCCTAGGATAAGGTTTAAATAAAATGACTAATAAAAATTTATCAGAATCAATTCTTCAGAAACGAATCAATAGATTTAAATCAATAAAAAGAGGATATTATTCTCTAATCATTTTAATTTCACTCTATGTACTTTCAATCTGTGCTCCAATAATTTTTAATAGTAAAGCTATAATGGTAAAATATAATGATGAATATTATTTTCCACTTTTTAACTCAATATTTAGTAATAAGAATATTGAGGCAAAGGATTTAGGACAATTTGAAATTAAAGGCAAAAAAAAATATGGACAGCCACATTATAGACTACTAAAAAAACAATATCAAAAAGAGGATAAAGGGAATTGGGTTATTATGCCTTTATATCCCTATGATCCATATGAAGAGGTTATCTCTGAGAAAGATGAGCAATTTACTGATGTAAATGGAAATGGAGTTTGGGATCCTTCAGAAAATTTTATTGATGAGAATGGAAATGGAATAGCTGATAAGTATAAATATACTAATTTTCCTAATAGTCAACATTTACTGGGAACAGATAATCAGGGTCGTGATGTATTGTCACGATTAATATATGGTTTTAATATATCAATCACTTTTGCAATCGTGTGTTGCTTCTTATCATATATAATAGGGATTATCATTGGAGGAACTCTTGGATATTTTGGTGGTAAAGTTGATTTATTTGGACTTAGAATAATTGAAATTTATGGGTCAATTCCATTTTTATTTATGCTTATGATTTTAGCTACATTTATTAAGCCAAATGTCTATATTTTGGCATCCATGTATGTTTTCCTTACTGGTTGGATTGGAATTACATGGTATGTAAGAGGCGAATTCTTGAGAGAAAAATCAAAAGATTATGTTTCTGCTGCAGTCTCAATGGGACAAAGTCACTGGAATGTTATGTTTAGGCATATTTTACCGAACTCACTTACTCCAGTCATAACATTTGCTCCATTTGCAATAATTGGATATATATCTGCTCTTGTTTCACTCGACTATCTTGGATTTGGATTACAACCTCCTACGCCAAGCTGGGGAGAATTGATGGCTCAAGGAAGAACCAATCTTCAGTATTGGCACCTAATTGTTTCGCCTCTATTTTCAATAGGAGCAACCCTATTCTTAATTACTTTTATAGGTGAAGCAATAAGAGAAGCCTTTGATCCCAAAGTGCATTCGAGGTTAAGATAATGAGTAGTGAAAAACTAATTGAAATAAAAGATCTTCATACACACTTTTATACAGAGGCAGGTACTGCAAAAGCTGTTGATGGTGTATCTTTTGATATTTATAAGGGTGAAGTTTTAGGAATTGTAGGTGAATCTGGATCTGGTAAATCAGTAACATCATTATCAATAAATAGACTTATTCCTGACCCTCCAGGGAAAATTGTTTCCGGTGAAATAATTTATAATGGTATAAATCTTTTAGATTTATCCTACGAAGAAATGAGAGATTATAGAGGGAAAGACATATCCATGATTTTCCAAGAACCTATGACTTCTTTAAATCCAGTGCTTAAAATAAGTGTTCAAATGAATGAGGTGTTAATGAGACATTTAGGCTTAAGCTTTGAAGAAGCAACTAAAAAAAGTGTGGATATGCTTCGAGCAGTTGGTATACCAGACCCCGAAGATAGAATTAATGAGTATCCACATCAATTTTCAGGAGGTATGAGGCAACGAGTGATGATTGCTATGTCACTACTATGTAATCCATCACTTCTTATAGCAGATGAGCCAACTACAGCACTAGATGTAACTATTCAAGCTCAAATTCTCGATTTAATGATTAGTCTAAAAGAAAAAAGAGAAGGTGCTGCCATTCTACTTATAACACATGATTTAGCTGTTATTGCTGAGACATGTGATCGAGTTATTGTGATGTATGGAGGAAAAGTTCAGGAAATTGCTACTGTAGAAGAATTATTTAAAAACCCACTTCATCCCTATACAAAAGCTCTTATGGATTCAATACCTAAAATGGATCAAAAAGTTGATCGTTTAAAAGCTCTAAAAGGAATGGTACCTTCAATTTTAGATATGGGAGATGGATGTAAGTTATGTTCAAGATTTGATCCTGAAGATTGTGCATGTGGAGGCACTAAAGAAGAACCCGAACTTTTTGAAGCAACTCCTAATCATTTTGTTAGATGCAAACCAGAAGTACTAAAATGAAAAAAAATAACGAAATTTTAAAAGTAAAAAATTTAAATGTAGAATTCCCAATCTTTGGAGGAATCCTACAAAGAGAAGTATCGCATGTTCATGCAGTAAAAGATTTAAGCCTATCTGTATGTCAAGGTGAAACTATAGGCATTGTAGGTGAATCTGGATCTGGTAAATCGACTTTAGGAAAGGCTATTTTAAATGTTTTAAAGATTACAGCGCCGGATGTAAGGGTTACTGGAGAAATTTTATTAAACGATAATGGCTCTTATATTGATTTACTTAAATTAAATAGAAAAGAAATCATACCTTATCGCCCACAAATTCAAATGATTTTTCAAGATCCTTTTTCATCACTAAATCCTAGAATGATTGTTCAAGATATAATTAAAGAACCAATGGATATACATACTAATATGAATGAGTCTGAAAAGAATGATAAAGTTAGATGGCTTATGGAGAAAGTTGGCCTTTCAGGTGAACAGGCAATGAGATATCCTCATGAATTTTCTGGTGGACAACGACAACGAATAGGGATCGCAAGATCTTTAGCAACAGAGCCAAAAATTATAATTGCTGATGAGCCAGTTTCTGCCTTGGATGTATCTATTCAAGCACAAGTCATTAACCTAATGATGGACTTGCAAGATGAATTCAACTTAACTATTTTATTTATTGCCCACGACCTTTCAGTAGTAAATCATATTTCAACTGAAATAGCAGTTATGTATTTAGGTGAAGCAGTTGAATATAATAAAACAGAAGAAATTTTTTCAAATCCTCAACATAAATATACTAAGACTTTATTAGCTGCAATCCCGCAACCAAATCCACTAGGAAGAGAAGAAAGAATTAAAAAGAGAAAAGAATTAGACTTATAGTAAATGAATAATCACTCTCATTTCATTTACTCAAAATCAATTATCAAGCCTGAAATAGAAATAAAAATTATAGAGTTTGCAAATAGTAAACCCTCAACAAAAAAAATCTCATCATTTTTAAATACAAATTTTTCAATAGATGCTACAGATGATAAGGATATTATTTCTGCATATAATCATGATTGGTCTAATATGATAGGTAATGCTTCTATTTTATGTAGACCTACAAATTCTACAGAATGTGCTATTGTTATCAAATTATGTAGTTTATTAAAAATTAAAATTACAATATCTGCAGGTAGAACAAATCTTACTGGAAGTGCAACACCAAATGGTGGGTTAATTTTATCTATTGAAAAAATGAATAAAATTGATAGTCTTGACACCTCAAATAAGTTCATCTCAGTTAATCCTGGAGTTTATATTGAACAAGTTAGAAAGTTTGTAAAATATGAATCGCAAAACCGTTTAATTTTCGCTGTTGATCCAACAAGTAGAAATGAAGCAATGGTTGGAGGTGCAGTTTCATGCAATGCATCAGGTTTCATACCAGGTCCCAAAGGTTCAATGAGAATGTGGGTGAATCAATTAGAGTTTTTACTACCAAATGGAGAGCATATAACGGCAGAAAGAGGGCAATATATATCAAAAAATGGACAGTTTATTATTAAAGATTCAAATGGAGAAGATTCAATAGTTTATATTCCAAGATATAAAAGAGTAAACTTAAAAAATGCAAGTGGTCCATTTTCTGCAGAAAATGGGAAATTAGATTTAATAGATTTAATTGTAGGTAGTGAAGGAATATTTGGATGTATTACCAATGTGCATTTAAAACTTTCAGATAATCCAAGTCAGTATATTAACCTCTTCGTTAAACTAAAAAATGAAGAAATAGCTTTTAATTTCTATAACTACATACGAAAAATATTGAATGATGATATGGGTAACCTATCCGGATTTGAATATTTTGGAAATAATTGTCGATCATATATGAATCATTATGAATATTTTTTTAATCAGAAATATTCAGTTGGAATTTATATGCAAATACCTTTGTATGACGACAATATTGATAAATGGATAGAAAAATGGTATGATATTTTGATGGGTTTTGATGATATAAATGAAGAAGAACAAATACTGTCACTTGATGACCCTAATAATTGGAAAACGTTCTTTGAGGCACGTCATTCCATTCCAGCTAATGCTCTACATAAATCTAAAGAATATAATACAGCAAGTATAATTACAGATACAATCGTTCCCCCACATTCATTTCATGATTTCATAAAAAAAACTCATTCTTTAATAAAAAGTAAAAAAATAGACTATCTCTTGTTTGGACATTTGGGCGACTGCCACCTTCATTTTCATTTAATTCCAAATTCCAAAAATGAAAACGAAGCTATTAAATGTTATCGAGATATTATTCAAATATCTTCAAATCTTGGTGGTATATATTCAGCTGAACATGGAACAGGAAAACGTAAAAAGAAAGATTTTATTGAATGTTATGGAATGAATGGTGTTAAAGAAGTTATCAAATGTAAAATTGGATTTGACCCTAACTTTTTATTTAATAATGGAAATGTAGTAGATAAATAAAAAGTGCGATAAAATAAATTTATTTATCGCACTTCTAGTCAAAACTATAAAAAACGTTATCTATTTTAGTAAAATCATTTTTCCACTTAAACTTACATCATTTGTAGATAATGTATAAACATATGCACCTGTTGATACCTCCTGACCATAGAAATCTTTTCCATCCCAGGAAATATTATGATAACCAGTTTTCATATTTTTATCAAGCAGTGTATTAATTAATTTTCCAGAAATATCATAAATATTGAGAATTGTATGATTATCTGAAGGCAGACTAAATGAAATAGTAGTACTTGGATTAAATGGATTAGGATAATTTTGACTTAAACTATAATCAGTCGGTATCAAAGAATTAGACTCTAATTCCAATGAAACATAAAACAACTCATTATTAGACCATGAAGGTATATCTCCAACTAATAAATTTTCATTTCCATCAGAATCCACCCAGACAATTTTTGGAATATCATTATCTTGACAGTATCCTGCAGTAGCATAGCTATCATATCCCATGGCAGGAATGTCTGTAAAAATACCATTCCACTGTCTTGCTCCAACTAAAACATCATCATTATAAGCTAGAATCCAATCTCCTTTTTGAATATTAGCATCTAAATTTTCAATAAAATAAAATGCCTGCTGGGTAGATTGAGTAAAACCATATGAATCATTTAAACTTTCATATGAAGATTGACGATTATTTGAGGCATTGGATAAGTTAAATGAAAATTCGAATGCACCATCGACCTTAGCCCAATAACCTTTGGTACCTTCAAACTCGCTTAAGCTTCCTACCCATCCCAAAACTGGATTTGGACTTGCGGCTACTCCTTCACCAATCACGCCTGTAAAATATCCTTCAACATCATCAGGAATACCATCTCCAACAGAAACAGAGCCAGGTATTGGGAAGGAAATTAAATTAGCTCCATAATGTAAATCATATGAGAGATTAGGATCAGATGGAGTTGCACCTGTAATCTCGATTGGCATAGCAGTATTAAGCTTTATCCAATATCCAGAGGTTCTTGAAATTTCAGATAAACTACCAACCCATCCTAAGACAGGGTTTGGACTTGCAGCTACTCCTTCACCAATAACACCCGTGACTACATCACCTAATGACTCCATTACATTTCCAACAGATACATCGTCCGGAAGTGCATGGAAGCTAACTAGATTAGCACCATAGTGCATATCTATCTCATATGAAACCGTACAACTCTGATTACCATTCAACATATCGACATAGATAAATTCTAGATTTGAAAATGCAAGCGAAGACTCAGTCTGTGGACAAGCCTCAATTATACTATCTTCTGAAGCGTCATAAATTTTAAATATTGGAACATCACCTGTTGAAAGATATCCATCAGAATACCCTTCACCATCTGTCCCCATTGCAGGAACTGTCGTATATGGTCCCTCCCATGCAATACTTCCTACACAAAGGTCACCATTAAAAGCAGCTATATAATCTTGACCTATTTCAAGAGGTTCTCCATCAATATTTGCATCAATCATAAAATAAAATGCTTGCAGAGTAGAAGCATTAAATGAAAATTCTGCTGGAGCTTGGGCTTCATATTCACAAGATCCATCATCTACATTTGCATTAGAATCATAATTTTCTGCTGAATCATCTGTACAACCTAAAATGAATTCTGGAAGACCGTCTTCAATTTCATCCTCAACTTCAGATACAGTACTTTCTATATCTTCTTCGGCAGTTTCAGGATTGAAATCTGTTTCGGATAATTCCTCATCAGTTAATGTTACTGAAAATTCAATAGTTACTCCTACCTCTCTAGTTTCTGAAAAAATTATATTTGTAACTTCCACAGTACCATCCGGAAGTCCAAGTTCAACCTCCATATAACTTTCAAAATCTTCTTCAAATTGCTGAAGTTCTTCTTCATCCTCAATTGGCTCATCAAGGGTAGTTGTTAGCGCTAATTCAATATATACCTCGCATGAACTTCCATCACCATTACATTCACCACATTCATCTATAACTGCATCTCCACCGCACTCACCATTACAATCTACATCTATAATACAATTTCCATCACAATCAAAATTTTCTTCAGGGCCATTACCATTACATTCACCACATTCATCTATAACTGCATCTCCACCACACTCGCCATTACAATCATCATATAAACATGAATCATCGTTTGTATTCGCTTCTGGATTATAGTTACATGCACTGGTATCAGTACATCCATAAATTGGATCAACACTTATTACATTAATTTCAGAAATTACTGTAAAGAAATCACCAAACTCACCACCATTATCAATCGTTAACTCTGTATCTAAAATTATATTTTCACTTACATCATATACTTTTATAATTACTGCATTTCCATCAACAGCTCCATTTAATATCGGTCCATTGAAATCACTTAAATCGATAGACATAATAGAAGATAATTCCATAGCTGTACCCTGTTCATTCGATTGGCCATCCCAAGTTCCAGCAGCAACCAATACTTCACCATACTGAACATCTGCACTAGTATTACATCCCAAGTCAGGTATACAGCTTTCAGTTACACCTGAAGCATCAAATATTCCTATTTGATCACCTACTTCAATTCCTGATACTGAATCTAGTAGGACAACTAAATGGCTTTCTCCAGTTGGATTAACATTAACTTCAAATTGTGCAAAAATTGTTGAAAATAGTGTTAGCAGAATAAATCTTTTTAACATATTTCTCCTCCTTATGATGAACTTCCTCTAGTATTAAAATTTATTTTTAGTACCAGAGGAAGTTATTATGTCTTATTGTTAACAAATGTTAACTAAGTCACATTATTTAACAAGCATTACCTTGTTGGAGCTTACTAGATTATTATTAATGACTAATCTAATAATGTAAATACCTGAAGCATGGTTGCTAGCATCCCACATACTTTGTTTATATCCTGGAGATATGTAACCATTGCTTATAACATCAATAAGCTGACCATTGGTATTATATACATCTAGTCTATGACTTCCAAACTCTTTCATTGTCCATTCAATAGTTGTACTAGGGTTGAATGGGTTTGGATAAATTTTGCTAATTGAGAAATTATTAGGGATTTCTAATTCATCATTAGCTAGTTCATCGCTAAACATGATACATTCAGATCTCGCTTCAATTTCTGCACCAGTTGGATCTGCAAGAACGATATTATCAAAACATACCTCAGTATCATTTAGCGAACTACCTGCAGTGATCTGTACTATGGCTCCTGATCCAGGTGCAATCGTTCCACCTGTAATTGAAAATCCAATCACAGTACCACTTGCATTGGTACTTACAAGGTATCCACTGGTTCTAGCTGTTGTAGAAGATGTTGAGATACTAAAATTATCTGGAGTATCAACCAGGTCAAACTGGAATCCAGCAACATCAACTGTATTTACCATATGAACCTCAAATACCGTTTCTGATACTTGTACCAATGATAAATTTGCATCACAAATAGTATTTATACTTTGTCCTTCCCCATCCCAGAAATATGCAAGACCATTGCTATCAGAGAATACGGTTCCCGTTGCATCATCAGAAAAGTTAAGATCGAAGCTACCACATCCAGCATCATCATTAACCTCAAATGTTACACGAGCAATTTCACCTTCACCTGCACCTAAAGTAGCGCCTGTAAGACTAAACCAAAGAATGGTTGCAACTCCGTTATAATCTGAACTGTAGGCATTTAAATCTTCACCTGCTAGAGCTCCAAGTCCTTCAACATTGGTCATCGTAACCGCCTCAGGAAGATCCTCAAGTACAAGCTGAATACCTGCAATCGTACCTGGGTTTTCCCATGAGATGGTTACATCAAATGTATCACCAGGAGCATAGATTCCTTCAACATCACTCATGCTAAGCTGAATAAAATCCATTGGCTGAGCTGATGCTTCATTTGAGTATGCAGACTCAGTCTCTTCATACTGAGAGGTAACTACATAATAATACATTTGACTATTATCAAGCCCTGTATCTGTATACATAGTCTCATCACCAGTGATCGCTGCAACAAAAGCATATGAACTACCACTTGTTGTTGACCGATATACATTATATCCTACAAATGCTTCCTCACGCTCTTCGATAACACTATCCCAGCTTAACATTGCTTCATTATCTCCAGGAGATGCCNTTAANTTTTGTGGAACTGGAGCCTGAAATGGTACTGGTGTTGCAGAAGTGATATTTGAATATCCAGATTCAAGCTCAGGCTGAGTNTCATCAAATCCNTGATANACNGCAGTNGCAACAAANTAGTACAANGTTCCATTATCAAGTCCAGTCATCGTATAACTATAATCATTTGGACCTGCAGTTGCAACATGCTCATAGTCACCTGCGGTTGTACTCATATAAATTTTATATGATAATAATTCTTCACGAGTTTGTGTGTTCACACTGCTTTCATATGAATAATCTGCAAGCTCACCGGTCTCTTTTGATGTTGGCATAACAGTATATGGATAATCATTAGATACTCTATTATACTGATTTAAATGAGCAAGTTTTTGCTGTAATGATCCAGAGCCTGGGGACATCATTCCACCGCAATCAGCAGTTTCACCCTCATAACATGAAAGATCACATCCAAATTCTTGACTCTCATCATCACAATATCCATCACCAATCCATGACTCTGCGCAACAATCACCATCACCAGAACAATCATCAACCATACCTGGCTGCTCACTACATGGTGCACTATCTGCAGCACAATCTTCAGGACCAGTTGCACCTTCAGCAATATTAGATTCTACTGGAGGAGATTGAGTAGAATTGGTTACAACAAATTGATAGGCTTCATTTGGACCAAAACCATAAAACATTAGTGTTGGACCAGGAAAAGATCCAAAGTTTCCGCCATTCTCATAAGGATTATCTACTCCCCAATAAATATCAGTAACCGGGCAATCACCCTCCCATGATAATAAAAAGTAATGAGATGAAGTTCCATCAGCTGCATCATAGCATGGGTCATCTACACCATCACCATCGATATCGGTTAATCCAGTTACCGTTAAATTAGTGATTTCAGTGCATGGAACTGGTTCACCGCAATGACTATTAGGGTCTTCGCATTCCATTCCACAATCGGTACAATCACATCCAAATGCCTCGCAGGTAAAATCAAATCCAAACGAACCATCATCACAATATCCATCATCCAACCAATCAACGCAGGCCTCTCCCAGACCATCTCCACATATTTCACCAGCATCATTTTCTAATCCACAAACAAGACAATCATACCCTGTATACTGTGCATTAAATGGATCAAATTCAGTGCCAACACAGTCAACAGCTTCTTGGGGACCTACAGGAGCTTCCCATGTTAATATAATCTGCTCATCACCAGCCATAGCCATAAGGTTTGATGGAGGAATTGGATCAAATGGCTCAATACCTGTAGTAACGGTAACACTTGAAGACATTCCTGAGTCTCCTGCACCATTTCCAGCACTTACCATATATGTATATGATGTTTCATAATCAAGATTTACATCAAAATGACCTGGAGTTGATGGAGTAGCAACCACTTGACCATTTCTATAAAGCGTATAATAATCAGCACCATCTACAGCGTCCCATAAAATATCTACATTAATAGTTTCAACGACCTCAGCGGTAAGATTCATCGGAGTCATTGGTGCATCTGGTGCGCCACCAACACTAAAGTAGGGCTGAACACCAAAATCTATTTGAGTACCAGTTGGATCAGCCATTACAACATCATCTAAATAGATGTACCCAACCATATCCGCTGTACTATCTAAAGTAACATCAACACTTGTTAAAAGTCCATAACCATAAGGAATTGTTCCCCCAGTAAATGAAAATCCAAGGACCATACCTGAACCACTCGTAGATACACTAAAATCAGAATCAGGGTCTGCAGCAGAACCACCATAGGCGCTACCTAAATCAAAACCAGAAAGACTAGAGGTTACCCTAAATTCAAATCCAGATATCGGCTCTAAATTTGACATATAGATATCAAGTCTCGCCGTTGTATCTGAAGTTGGAGTAAAACTATGAACGAAAAGTTCATTACTATCAAAACAATTATTTACATCAGTTTCAGAACCATTACACTCACCACAAACATCCTCCACAGCACTACCATTACACTCTCCGGCACAATCAATAACTGCATCACCATCACATGTGCCGGCACAATCAATAACTGCATCACCATCACACTCACCGGCACAATCAATAACTGCATCACCATTACATTCACCCGCGCAATCTTCAACAGCAGTACCGCCACATTCACCTGCACAGTCAAGCGCAAGGCCACAATAACAATCACCAACCTCAACATCTAAAGCTAATCCGGCAGAGTCAGATAGTACTACATCTGCAATACATACTTCGCTATCCATTGATTCAAATGTTATTAAAGTTAAAAGTCCATTGCCCGCAGGTATAGTTGCCCCTGTAAATGAAAATCCTAATACAGTTCCAGTTGCTCCAACTGAAACACTAAAACCTGCAGCCTCTGCTGAACCACCTGCAGCCGAAGCACCAGTTAGTCCAGAAATTGAGAATTGGAATCCAGCAACTACATCTTCATTATTCATAAAAATTTCCATTGATGTATCGGTAACCTCACCAATAGATAAACTATAAGACGCATCACCTCCACCGTCATCTCCACCATCTCCTCCATCATCACCACTACACATACCTGCAAAAAACTCCAAAGTTTCTAATGTCTCATCATCACATGTAGCATAGCAATCATCTCCTATTGGATTGGCTTCAAAAAGAGCACATATGTCTTCCATACAACCTACTTCAGGATAATCATCATAACCATTACATGTGCTCATGCATTCTGGTGGTCCATCATCCGTATCAGCACATGTTGAATTATCTTCATCCCATGTACAACATACATCTTCACAACTTTCTTGATCCGCATACTCTGCACATATATCCTCTGCAGAGCCATCATCGCCACCATCAGTAGAACCACCACCAAATTCAACATCCAAAGCGCTACCACTTATATCAGAAAATATGAATTCTGATAAGCAATCTTCTGTAATATTACCTGAAAGCTCAACAAGGGTACCGTTTCCTGCTGGAACGACAGAACCAGTAAATGAAAATGCTAATACTGTTGATGCACTAGCAGAAACGGTAAATCCGTTTGAAGTAGCGTCACCACCAGATGCGCCAGTAACACATCCATCGTGGCTAAATTGAAAACCAGCAATATCTGATGTGCTTGAATAATCTAAATTACCACTATCAAGACTTAATGTTACGTCTTGTGAAAAAGTAAAAGAGAATAGGGATATCATGAATAGCCCAATAGTTAAAAGGTTTTTAAATAATTTCATAATAGTTCGCCTCCGAGATTGTTATTATACTTTATAAATTTTTCCCATCCGTCTACAAATTACATAAAGGATATATATATAATGTAAACTTTTCTGTGAAAATATGTTACAAAAGAATTTAAATGCTGCTTAGTGCAACATCTAATGCATCAATGAGATCTTCTGCGTCTTCCACGCCGACAGAAAGCCTTAAAAGCCCATCAGAAATACCAAGTTTTTTTCTTTTTTCAGCTCCCAAAGATGCATGAGTCATTTTTGCCGGGTGACAAATTAAACTCTCAACTCCACCTAAACTTTCAGCCAATGTGAATATTTTGAGATTTTTACAAAACATAGCAGCTCGATCTAAAGTTTCTAGGTCAATTGATATCATTGCTCCAAATCCGGGTTCTCCATTTGGGTCTAATTGTTGTTTTTTTGCAAGCTCATGCTGAGGATGACTAGGTAAACCAGGGTAATATATTTTTTTAATTTTATCTGACTTTTGTAAAAACTTTGCAACTTTCATACCATTCTCGTTATGTCTAGGCATCCTTAGATGAAGAGTTTTTATTGATCGCTGTGTTAACCAACAATCAAATGGACCAGGAACAGCACCGACAGACATTTGAATATAGTGTAATTTTTCACCGTATTCTTTAGTTTTGGCAATTACGACTCCACCTATTACATCACTATGGCCATTTATATATTTTGTAGTACTATGAATGACAAAATCTGCCCCAAGTTCAATTGGACGTTGGAAATAGGGAGACATGAATGTATTGTCTACTGCAACAAGTATACCTTTATCATGAGCAATATCACATATACTTCTTATATCAGATAAAGTCATCATTGGATTTGTAGGAGATTCAATAAAAATTAATTTTGTATTGTCCTTAATAGCTGATACTATATTATTAACATTAGATGTATCTACCCAACTTTGCTCAATTTGATATTTTGTTATAATTGTATTTAACAATCTAAACGTACCACCATATACATTGTCAGTAAAAATCATATGGTCACCTGTTGAAAATAATTGTACCACCGAACTTATGGCAGATAGCCCCGATGAAAATGATATGGCATCTTGACCATTCTCAAGAGAACAGATATTTTCTTCTAAATTCGTTCTGGTAGGGTTCCCAGCTCTAGAATAATCATATGTATATTCTCCAATTTCATTTTGTTTAAAAGTTGAAGTTTGATATATCGGCAAAGAAACCGATCCGTAAAGCTTCTCTGGCTTTTGACCTTTGTGTATTGTTTTAGTATTAAATTTCATTATTAAATTTCCACCTAATTTATTTTACTTCTTTAGCGTCCACCCTTCTGATGAAATCAAATCTTGAGCTTTTTTCCACTTAATTATCTTGGTGTCACCACCTTTGACTATTGTAACCTTTTCATTTCTACCGATTTTTTGAGAATTGACAACTGGCTGCCTTGATTGTGAAGGTCCTTGACCAAAACTATTGGGTTGAGGCTGGTTTGTTTGCGTAGGGGGCGAAACGAATCCTAATTCTGGTGAATTTTCTTTGGTAGATTTGAGGTTTTTAGGGATGGATGAACTTGAACTTATTGAAGAATCTTCAGTTTTAACTAAATTTGTTCTAAATATTTTTTTAATGGTTTCCTTATTTGTATCAAACATCATTTCTTGAAACATGGAAAATCCTTCTTTCTTATATTCAATAAGAGGATTTTTTTGACCATAAGCACGTAATTGAATTCCACCTCTTAATTGATCCATGGAGTATAAATGCTGTCTCCACTTATGATCTATAGCTGTGAAAATCATTACCTTTTGAAAATTTTCAAAAATTCCTTCTGGGAGAGATTCATTTTTATAATTTAAAATACTATCTTTCTGTTTATTTATATTATTTAGAAAATCATCTCTAGTATTTATCTTAGATTCAATAGATGCAATGTCAATGCCGAATGTATCTAAAATTTCAATACAAAAGTCATCCCAATCAACATCCTTAATATTTCCAGAACCATTAGTATGGTTATCAATGAGATCATCTAAATATTCTTCAATGATTGAATTAAATAGTTTTGAAATATTAGTATCATGCAGTGCAAAGTTACGTCTATTGTATACAAGTTCTCTCTGGCTATTCATTACATCATCATATTCAAGAAGATGTTTACGAATACTAAAATTTCTTGCTTCTACCTTTTTTTGAGCTCTTTGAATAGACTTTGTTACCATAGAATGAGTAATAACTTCTCCATCTTTAATACCCATTCTATCCATAACCTTAGCAATTCTGTCTGATCCAAACAATCTCATTAAATCATCCTCTAGGCTAAGATAAAATACAGACTCTCCTGCATCTCCTTGCCTACCAGCTCTTCCTCTCAACTGTAAATCAATTCTTCTTGATTCATGCCTTCCAGTACCTAATATAAATAAGCCTCCAAGATCTTTAGATTCATTATCAAGCTTTATGTCAGTTCCTCTTCCAGCCATATTAGTTGATATTGTTACAGAAGATTTATGCCCAGCTCGTTGAATGATTTCTGCCTCTTTTTGATGTTGCTTAGCATTTAGTACGTTGTGGGCAACTTTACTTCTTCTTAGCATTCTAGAAAGAGTTTCAGATTCTTCTACCGAAGTAGTTCCAACTAATACTGGTTGACCTTTTGCGCTTAATTCTTTAATTTTTTCTATGCATGCACTATATTTTTCTCTTTTAGTTTTATATATCATGTCATCATGATCTTGTCTTTGAATAGGCCTGTTTGTATCAATTTCAACAACATCTAAACCATAAATTTGCATAAATTCATTAGCTTCAGTTATTGCAGTTCCAGTCATACCCGCTAACTTTTCATACATACGAAAATAATTTTGAACAGTTATTTGAGCCATTGTTTGAGACTCTCTTTCAATTTTAACTCTCTCTTTTGCTTCAATAGCTGCATGAAGACCTGATGAAAAACGCCTACCTGGCATCACTCTTCCAGTATGTTCATCAACAATTTGAACCTTTTGATCTTTAACAATGTAATCGACATCTTTTTGCATTAACGAATACGCTCTTAACAGCTGATTAATAGTGTGAATTACCTCGCTTCTCTCTGCATGCAAAGATTGTACCTTTTCTTTTTCAGCTAATTTTTCTGTTTTAGAATAACTTGAGTTATTATCTATATCATGAAAAAGTTCACCAATATCTGGAATCACGAACTGCTCAGGATTGGATGAAGATAACTTTTCTCTTCCAATTTCAGATAAATCAATGGTTCCACTTTTCTCATCTATGCTATAAAAAAGGTTTTCATCAAGCTCATGCATTTTTTTATCACGAAGGAAATTATTTTCTGTTTTTGTAATTAGTTGAACTACTCCTGTTTCCTGCATAAGCTTTAACAATTTATTATTTTTAGGTGCACCACGGGTAGCTAATAACAACTTAATTCCTGCTTCATCTTCATCAGTAGATAATAACGCTTCACCATCTGATACAATTTTATTGACTAAATTATTTTGGTCCCTCATTAACGATTCAATTTTGCTCTTCCAATCATTAAATTGCTGATTAGAAGACGAATAATCCGCTTGACCTGATAAAATCATTGGCGTTCTTGCCTCATCTATCAATACTGAATCAACCTCATCAACAATTGCAAAGACATGATCTCTTTGTACTTGATTTGAAGCTTTATAAGACATGTTATCTTCAAGATAATCAAAACAGAATCTACTATTAACTCCATATGTTATATCTTTTTGATATGCCTCTCTTTTTTCATCTTGGGGCATCTGATTAAAAATGCACCCAACAGAAATATTTAAAAATTTAAATAAATGCCCCATCCACTGACTATCACGTTCTGCAAGATATTCATTTACAGTAACGACATGAACTCCTCTTCCTGTAAGGGCATTTAGTGCTAAAGGCAATGTAGATACGAGAGTTTTTCCTTCGCCAGTTTTCATCTCTGAAATTTTTCCTTGATGCAAAACTATTCCACCCATGAGCTGAACATCGTAATGAACCATATCCCAAGTCATGGGCTGCCCCATCACAACAAAAGATGTCCCTACGAGTCTTTTTGCAGATTCTTTGACAATTGAAAAAACCTCAACCAACTTCTCATCTAAAAAATTACTTTCAATTTTATTCAACTTATCATCAATATCATCATCTTCAACGCCAGATGATTTAAATTCATTTTTTTTAGTCTTAATTAATTCAGATAATTCAATTTTTAAATCAGAATATTTTTTAATCAATTCTTCATCTGATAATGAATCTAATGTATTTTGAAATTCATTTATTTGTTCAACAATAGGCCAAATTAGCTTTCTATCTTTTGCAGATTTATCCCCAAAAACAGTTTTAATTACTTTAGAAATTATTGACATTTTTCAATCTCCTTTGATCTATCATTAAAAAATGAATCCAAAATTCCATTAACAAACGCGCTACTATCTTCTGTACTCATAGTTTTTGCTATTTCAATTCCTTCAGCGATTGAAACCTTGGGTGGGACATGGTCAATATATAATATTTCTGTCATAACCAATCTTAAGATTAGTTTATCCATTAGAGTAATTCTCGTAGAGTCCCAATTTTGAGACCTTGAAACAATCTCTCTATCAAATTCTTCAATATGTTTTTTTGATACTTTGAAAATTTCAAGAGCATATGCCTGAATGTCTTTTTTATAACTATTCAGCTTTGATTGAAACTTATTTATTGAATTAGATATATGGTCTAAATTTTTATCATCAAAAGACTTTATAGTTTCTAAATATTTTTCTTTGATAGCTTCTGGTAGTATCGATAGTGCCATTTCAGAACTTATATCCAAGCTTGATAAAACTTCATGCTTATCACTAGAGCCATTTATTGATGACTTTATATCAAAAATTTCCTTCAAAAATTTTGTATTATTGGTATCAGTAATCTCATTTGCATACATTAACTGGAGGGCCAACAACCTTGAACTTCTCTTTTGCTGTCTATTCATTTTATTAAATTTAGACATTAACGATCCTTCAAAACTGCTTTTCGCCTATTTGGCAAATAAAAAGATTTCAAGCTGGCGATTTTATTAATTCTTTCTTCAGCCTTTCTATCAGATGCAATAGTAGTAGGTATATTTTCCTTATCAGATTTATAAAAAATATCCATTAATATATCATATATTGCCTCAGCTTGAGAAAATGCTCGTTCTCTATTATAATCATCTAATTCATTATATACATTTATAAGACCACCAGCATTTATAGCATAATCAGGGGCATATAAGATTCCTCTATGTAATAATTCTTTAGCATGCTTATCTGGATTTTTTAAAACATTATTTGCAGCACCTGCAATTATATTACATTTTAATTTAGGAATGGTTTCGTCATTAATTGTAGCACCTAATGCACATGGTGCATAGATATCGACATCTTGATCGTATACTTCATTTTCCCCAATTGGAATGACGCCATATTCTTTTTTAGCTAGATTTAACCGATCTGCATCAATATCATAAGCAAAAATTTTCATTCCATCCTGAGATAAATATTTAACTAGTTCCATGCCAACGCTGCCTAAACCTTGAACTACAATTGATAGGCCATCAAGAGAATCTTTTTTATATTTAAATTTCACAGATGCCTTGATTCCAAGATACGTACCAAAAGAGGTCAACAAAGATGGGTCTCCACTACCCCCTAAAGACTTCGAAATCCCTGTGACATATTTTGTCTCCATTCTAACATGATCCATGTCTTTGATCGATGTGCCAACGTCTTCTGCTGTAATATATCTACCACCCAAACCTTCTATGAATCTTCCAAATGACCTAAATAGCTCTTCTGATTTATCCACCTTTGGATCTCCAATTATAACAGCTTTTCCCCCACCAAGATTTAAGCCAGCAATCGCTGCTTTATATGTCATACCTTTTGACAATCTCAAAACATCTATTAACGCATCTTTTTCAGATTTATAGTTCCACATTCTACACCCACCTAATGCAGGGCCTAATACCGTATTATGTATCGCGACTATTCCTTTTAACCCTAAGGTAGGGTCATGAAAATAAGATACTTGTTCATGTCCTCTATCAATAATTTCTTTAAAAATCATTATTTTAATAGCTCCCTAGCTATAACAACTCTTTGTATCTCAGATGTTCCTTCATATATCTGAGTTATCTTAGCATCTCGCATTAATCGTTCTACGCCTGTTTCGTTCACATACCCATAGCCACCATGAATTTGTACGCATTGCGTAGATGCTCTCATTGCAACCTCAGAAGCATAAACCTTGGCCATAGAAGCAATATGACCATAATCACGACCTTCATCTTTTGCCAACGCCGCTTTATATATTAATAATCTTGATGCTTCAATCTCCATTGCCATATCAGCCAACTTAAATTGAATTCCTTGATTTGAAGAAATAGGTTTTCCAAATTGCTCTCTTTCTTTGGAATAATCTATTGATGCTTCAAGTGCAGCCTGTGCTATCCCGAGTGCTTGTGATGCAATTCCAATTCTACCCCCATCAAGTGTCGATAAAGCTATTTTAAATCCGTCACCCTCACTTCCAATCAAATTTTCTTTAGGAACTTTGACGCCATCAAAATAAAGTTCGCATGTATCAGAAGAACGAATTCCTAATTTTTCTTCTGGCTTTCCAGTTGAAAATCCATCAAATGATTTTTCTACTAAAAAGCATGATATACCTTTATGCCCTACACCTTTTTCGGTTAAAGCAAAAACAATTGCATAGTCACAACTTATCCCATTAGTGACCCAATTTTTAGTTCCACTAAGAATGTAATTGTCCCCATCAAGCGTAGCATATGTTTTCATATTTGATGCATCAGATCCTGATTGTGGTTCAGATAAAGAAAAAGATCCCAATTTGTCACCCTTAGCAAGCGAAATGAGATATTTTGTTTTGATATGTTCGCTTCCATACTTGTTTAACAAATAACAAACTAGTGAATTATTAACAGACATAATTACTCCAGCAGAAGCATCTACCTTTGATACTTCCTCCATGGCTATACAATAACTAATTGTATCTAATCCACTTCCACCCCAACTTTCATCAACCATCATGCCCATAAATCCTAAATTGGCCATTTTTGCAACTTGTTCTTTAGGCCAAATTTTATTTTTATCTCTATTCACAGCGCCTTCTTTTAACTCATCTCTTGAAAAATCGGCTGCAGTTTGTTTAATTAATTTTTGTTCTGATGTTAAATTAAAATTCATAATTAATATTTATAAAATCCTTCCCCTGTTTTTCTTCCAAGTTTATTTTCTTTACATAATTTAATCAATAATGGGCATGGTTCATATTTTGGATCATTATTAAATCCATCCTTTAAAACATTCATTATTGATAAACATACATCTAATCCAATGAGATCTGCTAATTGCAAAGGGCCCATTGGATGAGACATCCCCAATTTCATAATCTCATCAATTGCTTCAGGTTTAGCAACACCTTCCATCAATGTATATATTGCTTCATTAATCATTGGCATTAATATTCTGTTTGAAACAAATCCTGGAGAATCTAAACATTCAACCGGCTTTTTACCCAAACTTTTTGAAATATCAATGATTTTATCTAATGTTTCTGAACTGGTTCTATTAGTTTTTATTATTTCTACAAGCTTCATGATTGGGACTGGGTTCATAAAGTGCATTCCAATTACATTATGAGCTCTTTTAGTGGCATCTGCAATTTTATTAATTGAAATTGACGATGTATTAGTTGCCAAAATACAATGAGGGTGAGTAATCTGATCAAGGCTGCTAAATAGAGAAGATTTAATTTTAAAATCTTCCGTAGCAGCTTCAATAACTAAATCAACATTACTAATATCATCGATGTTAGTCGTACTTTTAATATTGTTGAGAGTAAATTCAATATCTTCACTACTTATTTTACCTTTTTTAAAAAACCTATTCAGATTTTGTTGGATTGTAGTAATTCCATTATCTAAAAATTCTTTTTTAATATCATGAAGAACAACTTTATATCCATTTGAAGCAAATGAATGAGCTATCCCATTTCCCATCGTGCCTGAACCTATAACTGCTACTTTCATAACTAAATTCTCTCCACTAATATTGATAGTGCTTCCCCACCACCAATACATATAGATGAAACACCTAATTTTTTATCATTATTAATTAATGCATTTAATAATGTACACATTATCCTAGCTCCAGAGGCTCCAATTGGATGCCCTATTGAAACAGCTCCACCATTGATATTCACACATTTAGAATTTAATTTTAATTCTTTTATTGCAGTTAAAGCAACAACAGCAAATGCTTCATTAATCTCATATAAATCTACATCATTGGTTTTGAGATTATTTTTACTTAAAAGTTTTTGAATTGAGGATACAGGCGCCGTAGTAAACCACTCAGGTTCTTGAGAGTGAGATGCATAATCTAAGATTCGAGCTATTGGACTAAGGTTTAATTTTCTGGCCATCTCTTCAGACATAATTAAACATGCTGCTGCACCATCATTAATAGTACTAGCATTGGCTGCTGTTACCGTTCCATCTTTTTGGAACACTGATCTAAGAGAAGGTACTTTTTCAAAAGATACTCTTGCTGGCTCTTCATCAACAGAAATTGTAGTTTCACCTGCTCTAGATTTTACTTGAACTGGAGTTATTTCATTTTCAAATAGGCCTTTCGCTATTGAAGCTTGAGATCGTTCATATGACTGTATTGCAAAATCATCCTGCTCTTTCCTTGTGATAGAAAATTTTTTAGCACACATCTCAGCGCAATTGCCCATATGCTTATCATTATACACATCCCACAATCCATCTACAATCATACCATCTACTAATTTGCTTTCACCTAATCTAGTCCCAGTTCTAGAGCCCATTAAATAATGAGGTGCTCGACTCATACTTTCCATTCCTCCTGCAATAATAATTTGCTCAGGGTCATTTTTTATTAATTGATCGGCAATCATAATTGATTCTAATCCTGAACCACACATTTTATTAATTGTCAATGAATGAACAGAGTTTGGAAGGCCTGCATATATAGATGCTTGCCTTGCAGGGGCTTGTCCAGATCCTGCAGCCAGTACATTACCCATAATTACTTGAGTTATATTATTAGCATCTAAATTGATTTTTTTAATAATACCTTCAATACAAGCAGCTCCCAAATTTGGGCTTGATAATGAAGAAAGAGAACCTAAGAAAGAACCTACAGGGGTTCTGGTAAAAGATACAATTACATTAGACATTCTTTTTCTCCTTAATATTTTCTTTTTTAGCATATGCAGAAATGATTTTTTTTACTAATTCATGGCGAACAACATCTCTTGAGTCAAATTCAACAAATGATATTCCTTTCACGTTTTTCAACACATTAATTGCATCAATTAATCCTGACTTGTCACTAGGTGGAAGATCAATCTGAGTAATATCTCCTGTAATAATTGCTTTTGATGTTACACCTAGTCTTGTTAAAAACATTTTCATCTGCATTTTTGTAGCATTTTGTGCTTCATCTAAAATCATAAAAGCATTATGGAGAGTTCTACCCCTCATATAAGCTAAAGGTGCAATTTCAATAACTCGAGATTCAAGAAAAAGTTTTAACTTATCACTTGGAAGCATAAATCGCAATGCATCATATAGAGGGGTCAAATATGGATCAATTTTTTCTTTTAAATCTCCAGGTAAAAATCCCAATCGCTCTCCAGCTTCAACTGCAGGCCTTGTAATTACAATTTTATCAACCTCTTTATTCTTTAGAGCGGCAACTGCACTGGCTACAGCCTGATATGTTTTACCTGTTCCAGCTGGACCAACAGCAAAAACAATATCATTATCAAGTGTTGCATGTAAATATTTTTTTTGACCTCTTGTTCGAGCAAAAATTGGCCCCCCATGGGAATGAAGTACAATTGTATCTTTTTGATCTGACAAATCATTATTTAATAAATCATCATTTGAAATTAAATCCTGTATATCATCAATAGATATAGAGCCTTTTTGATTTATAATTGTTAGCATATTTTGAACAACTAATTCAATATCAGTGATTTCTTCTTTTTTACCATCTAGATTCATACTACTACCACGGACAACTATTTTAGAATTAAAGTTTTGTTCTAAAACTTTAATATTTTGATCATTCAAGCCAACAAATAATATTGGATCAACGCCATCTATATTTATTGTTTTTTTCATAGGAAGAGCATGGATTGTATTGATGCGACCTCATAGTTAAAAATGAGTACATGTGCGGTATTAAACTTTAAAAAAATCAAAGACATCTGAATATAAATTACAGACTTTATATCTATTTACAAATTACTTCTTTTTTGATTTTATTTGAAGACCCAATTCATCAAGTTGGTCTGAATAAACTGGAGATGGTGAATTATCCATTAATGACATTGCCGAAGTAGTTTTTGGAAATGCAATTACATCTCTAATTTGATTACATCCAGCAAGCAACATTACAATTCGGTCTAAACCAAAAGCAAGACCTCCATGAGGTGGGGCACCATACTTAAATGCACCTAAAAGAAACCCAAATTTTTCTTCTGCCTCTTTCTCATCTATACCAAGAAGATTAAATACTTTAGACTGTAAATGTCTATCATGTATCCTAATCGATCCACCACCTAATTCATAGCCATTCATTACAATATCGTACCCAAGGGAATTTATTTTTGAAGGATCAGTATCAAATAAATCAATATCATTTAAATCAGGAGATGTAAATGGATGGTGTAAAGAGTCCCATCTACTTTTTTCTTCATTCCACTCAACAAGTGGAAAATCAGTAACCCATAGCGGACTCCAATGAGAATTATCAATTAAATTTTCATTGTCAGCCAACTTTAATCTTAATGCACCCAGTGAACTGTAAACTGTATTTTTGTTATCACCTACTATAAAAATGATACTATTATCCTGAACATCTAAATCTGAAATTATAGAATTTTTAACTTGATCTGGGAAAAATCGACTTATACCTCCATCTAAAGTACTATCTACATATTTCATCCAGGCTAATCCTTTTGCACCAAAATAAGTTTTCAAATAATCTGTAAGTTCATCAATTACTTTTCTACTATAGTTATTTGCATTTGGACAAACAATCGCCTTTACTTTCCCTCCAGATTTAATGATATCTTTAAAAGTATTAAAATCTGATTTATCAATATAATCTGAAAATTCATTTAGCTCCAATCCAAACCTAAGATCTGGCTTATCTGATCCAAATCTTTCCATTGCATCATGGTATGTAATGACTGGGAATTCACTTGGCAGCTCTACTCCTATTGCCTTTTTCCAAATATTTCGAACTAAACCTGTTGCCATACTCATAATATCGTTCTGATCAACAAATGACATCTCAATATCTATTTGTGTAAATTCAGGCTGTCTATCTGCCCTAAA
Organism: Fidelibacterota bacterium; assembly: GCA_002731795.1. Taxonomy (GTDB): domain Bacteria; phylum Fidelibacterota; class Marinisomatia; order SCGC-AAA003-L08; family D37C17; genus TMED161. Next base: position 2,106 of record PCCQ01000023.1, on the reverse strand, counting down.
ATCTTCATCTCGAAAACATTTACATATTTGGAAATATCTATCAAACCCAGAAACCATCAGAAGTTGTTTGTATGTTTGGGGAGATTGTGGTAGCGCATAGAATCGGCCTTGATGAATTCTACTAGGTACTAGAAAGTCTCTTGCACCTTCAGGAGTTGATTTCATTAAAATTGGAGTCTCAACTTCAATAAAATCATCATCTGACATATATTCACGAACTGCTTGTGTCACTTTATGTCTTAAAACAAAATTTTTCTGTAAATCCTCTGTTCTAAGCTCAAGATAACGATACCTCAACCTGTGATCTTCCATTGCAGAATTACGATCATTAATATCAAAAGGAGTTGGCTCTGATTCATTATATACTGAAATTTCATTAACTTCAACATCAATTTCTCCAGTGGCTATATCTTTATTTATAGCATCTTCTGGCCTTGCAACTACAACACCTTTAATACCGATAACATCCTCTAAACCCAATTTTTTTGCAGTATTAAATGCATTAATATGATTTTCTTCATTAAAAACAATCTGAGTTTTTCCATATCGATCTCGTAAATCAATAAAAATAAGTCCACCTAAATCTCTACTTTTCGAAATCCATCCATTTAGATGAATTTCATGACCTATATTTGATTTATTTAATTCTCCACAAGTGTGCGTTCTTTTAATCAACTTTATCTCCTTTTGTAGAAAGCAAATTTACAGCCATGGAATTAGATATCCAAGGTTACGCCTAAAACCTAATGAAAATTCAAATGCATCTGTTTTATTATTTAATTCATTCTTACCTACATTATTACCTGCCATGATTGACTCTCCTTCAATAAAAAGGGGTTTTCTAATTGAAATTGATAATACTCCATTGCTAGTAGGCCAAATTCCTCCAATTGAGGGTATCAATAACCTAGTTTCTGAATTAGGAGTAAGGTTACCATTCCATGAAGACTGGTTGAAACCAATAAAAGATAATCCTAATAAATATCCACCAGGCAATAAATTAAATTTGGTATCATCATAGTCATGTCTGCCCAAGACAAAAGTTGACACTAAACTATAATTTAATCCTGGTTTATATCCAAATTCATTTTTCTCTATTGGTATATCTATACTAAATACAGATCCCATGAACATAGGATTTTTATTTTGTTTGTAAAATATCTGAGATTCTAATGATGTTTTATATACGCCATTGCTTAAACTAAAATGTCTATGATTAAATTCACCTGCATCTTTTCTCTGTTCAAAATCTTCTGAATCAATTGGGATGTCAAATGGATCTGATAATAAGGTTGCTTTCGATGGAATTACTAATCCAATGCCATGATATATCCTAAAACCTTCTCTTAACCCCACATCTTTTTGTAGATATTTTACTAATATTTTCGCATCGCCTAAAATGCCTCCATTTGCTTGTTTCTCTCCATTTGGCTTAGTGTAATCAGTAAGTGTGCTCTCACTTCTATGATGAATACTTGGCTCATCAGTCTGCCAAATCATTTCTCTGATACCTATCTGCTGAGATATAGTAGCATTTATATAATCATTGATCCCTAATGTGATTTTAGGATTAAACATAAATGTGTTTAGAATACCTTCATGAACAAAAGGCTCGTATTGAAGTTCATCGTGAGACCATAATATATTTTGAAGGCTTGTATCAAAATTTATCATTATCTCTCCTGGATAAAGGCCCACTCCTTGAGATGAATTGCCGACCGGCAATGAAGGGTTACTTCACATTGCTCATTGTGGAAATAGCAGGCTCAATGCGAAAAAAATAAATAATAATTTTTTCATTATAAGAATATCCTTGAATTAGATTTGTAGTTTTTAAACTCTGAGTACCTCGATAGTGACTTATCCTTTTTTATCATATTAGGCACCCAAACTATACCAACAAAAACTATTAAAATTAAAATTGTAAGCCAATGCATCGACAATAAAGCAAATGATAAGTAAATGAAAAATTCTCCAACATAATTTATATTTCTTGATTTCTTGAATAGACCATCTGTAATCAGCTGACCTGGATTTATCTTAAGAAATATATATTTCTGCATATCTGATGAAAAATGAAGAAAAACACCTAATCCAAAACTAAAT
>PCCQ01000022.1 GCA_002731795.1 Fidelibacterota bacterium | reverse complement strand
ATACTGAAATACCATAGGGAGAAATATTTTGAATTCCATTTAATAAGGATATAGTAATTTTTGAACTACTAAGATTATTTAATTTAGATTTAAAAATAAAACCATATTCTCTGCTACTTTGTATTTGGTATAAATATTTAATTTTTAAATCTTTATTATATTCCTCAAAAACTATTTTATTTCCTAATGGAGATCTATATAAATTCCTAACGATATTAAACTGCTTAATCGAATTAAACGGCTCCCAATAATAATGTTTCCCATCTTCTTTTGTTAAATTTATTCTAACAACTGGACCAGTTGATTTTTGCTTGTGTAAAATATTATCAGTATAATACGGGAATAGGGAATTATCTGGATTTTGTCTTCCAGCTGCCATCCCTCCTTTGGAAGAAATATATGCCCACGAATCATCTGAACTAGTTAATGTCATTAGAAACGGACCTAATAAATCATAATTTTCTATTTTATATAAGTCATTCATTTTAATTTAAAGTTTAATGGTTAAAATTGAATTAGAAGGTACTTTCAAGTTAATAACTATATTATCATACTTAATCTTGATAGACTGATCTGTTTCTTTGTCATTTAGAATTACTGATGTCAAGTTTGCATTAGAATCTACCGAACATACTGCGCTTAAATTGCTATTATTGATTTCAGATTTTACTATGTAGTCGCCTGGCTGAATGAATCTTGAAAAATGACCCATGTAATAGTACGAATTTTGGAAATTGAATTTATTTTCTTTATCTATAATTAAAGAAGCACTACAAAAATTAGATACATGATTTGGTCCACCCTCATGATTTAAAACTATATTCCAATCAATCCATGCTTCTGTCCAATTATTTAAATCATTTATTATAGAATTAGCATATCTCTCGCCTAATTTCCAAGAACCATCATGAGTACCTCCTTCTTGACAACCTTCAGTAAAAATTAAATGTTTATCTGGATACATATCATGTAGTTTTTTAACATTATGAAAATTATCTCCATTATACCAATGAAAACCAGTTCCCCATGTATATTTATTTGCAATTGGATCTTCAAAAACCTTTTTTGCTCTTTTTATCATTATATCTCTATTGTGATCACAGATAATTATTTTAGTATCTGTAAGTTTATTTTTTTCAAAGGCTGGCCCTAAAAAATTTTTCACAAAATCTCTTTCCTCCTCTGGAGAATATAAACAACTATCCCAAACTTGTTTAGCTTCTGGTTCATTTTGAACTGTTACACCCCAAATCTCAATACCATTAATCTTATATTCATTAATATATTTACAGAAATATTCAGCCCAAGTTGATTGAAACTCTTTTTTTAGTTTACCACCATTATTCATTTGATTATTTGTTTTCATCCAAAACGGTGGACTCCAAGGAGATGATAAAATTTTTAAATCTGAATTTCTTAATTTTATAGCATCTTTAATCATTGGAATTAACGAAATTTTATCTCTTCCAATATCAAAACTATTGAGTCGTCTATCATTATCCTGAACATAAGAATAATTTCCCAATGAAAAATCACAGCTATTTATGTGTGTTCGAGTAAAATTATAATTATTGCCTTTTGAAGAAAAGAAAGCTTCCATTAATTTAGATTTATTATAAGAGTTTAGACTTTTATAAATACTCGATGAAGATTCAGTGATTGAAGCTCCAAACCCCATAAACTTTTGTTGCTTATGCTCTGGATATATTATCAGCTCATCTGAGATTAATTCATTAGCTTTAAAAAAATTAATTGGTAATTCTGCAATTTGATAATTAGTATTTTTCTGAGTTAAGTAAATAATCATTTTAAATTTTTCTCTATCAAATTTTTATATGCCCAAAAACTTTGCTTTGGTGTTCTTTCTTGTGTATCGAAATCGATGTGAACTAATCCAAATTTCTTTGAATAACCTTCAGCCCACTCGAAATTATCAAGTAAAGACCAATGCATATATCCATCTAAACATACTCCCTTTTGTACAGCCTCCTTGCATGCCATAATATGTGAATCTAAATACTTTACTCTTCTTATATCATTTATAGCACCATCTTCTTTCGGATAATCATACGCACATCCATTTTCTGTTACAAATATACTTCCTGGATTATATTTTTGATCAACATCTATAAGTAAATCTCTTAATCCATCAGGATAAACTTCCCATTCAAAATCAGTTTTATCACCTGCGACTAATTCAATAGGAAGATTTTCTTCTTCAGGTATTTCTTCACTCCTAATTATTGCCCTTGAATAATAATTTATTCCCAAAAAATCAGTTTGTCTTGAAATAATTTCAAGGTCGCCTTCTTTATTAAAATCAATTGAGTTAATCAACCCTTTTTGAACCCAATCAGCAGTAATATCCTTGGGATAATTTTTTCCATATAATGGACATAAATACCATTCATTGAAATATTGATTAAAAAGCTTTGTAGCTTTTAAATCTTCAGAACTTTTAGAAGCTGGCATCCCAGGTGAAAGATTTAAAACAATTCCAACACTACTTTGATTTGAATTTGATTTAATTATTGGAATGGCTTTTCCATGTGAAAGTAATAGATTATGACTTACTTCTAAGGATTTATAAAAATTTGAACTACCTGGAGCATGCGTTCCATTATTATACCCTAAATTTGCAATAACCCAAGGCTCATTATGGGTAATCCAATATTTTACTTTATCTCCAAATTCTTTAGTTACAATACTAGAATAATCTAGAAAATGCTCAATACAATCTCTATTTCCCCAACCGCCTTTTTCATGAAAAATTAAAGGAACATCCCAATGATTTAATGTTAAAAAAGGCTCAATATTACGGCTCAAAAGATTATCTATTATTCTTGAATAAAAATCTAATCCCTTTTGATTTTTTCTTTTTAGGTCATCTTTTACAATTCTTGGCCAAGAGATAGAAAAGCGATATGAGTTAACTCCTAATTCATCAAGGAAATCAAAGTCTTGATTAAACCTATTATAGTGATCACATGCAATTTTTGCATTATCAGAATTCTTGATTGTATTTGGTCTATCACAAAATTCGTCCCATACAGATTCTATCTTACCATCTATATCATTGGAGCCTTCAATTTGAAAACTTGATGTTGCAGTTCCCCACATAAAATTTTTCTTCAAAACTATTTTTCCTTACAATTGTTTTTAAACCAATCATCCATTGAAGCACTTATTAGATTTTTTGTATAATCATGTTTAGGACTTTTAATAATATTTTCAGAAAGACCTGATTCTACAATTTTACCTTTTTTAAGTACTATGATATCTTGTGAGCAAATTGATGCTGATGCAATATCATGTGTAATTAGTAGAATACTGAGATTAAATTCTTCTTTTAATTTTATAAATAGATTTAAAATGTCACTTCGAATTGATACATCAAGCATCGATGTTGGCTCATCAGCAATTATCAAATCAGGATTTGAACAAAGCGCCCTTGCAATACATACTCTTTGACATTCACCACCTGACATCTCATGAGGAAATTTGTATAAAAATTCCTCTGCTGGAGTTAATTCTACCATTTCAAGTAGATCAAGGGTCTTTGATTTAATCTCATTTTTTGAACACATACCAAATCTCAACAAAGGTCTTTCAAAATGATGCAAGACTGAATGAATTGGATTTAAGGCTGAAAAAGGATCTTGGAAAATCATTTGGACCTTTTTTCTAAGGGCTAAATTATGCTCCATATCTGAAAATTTCTTACCATCAAAATGTAAAATATTGCCTGACTCTAAATCTTCAAGACCTGTAATAACTTTAGCTATAGTACTTTTACCACTTCCAGACTCTCCAATTATTGATGTTATTTTTCCTTTATATAAATCTAAACTTACATCATTGACAGCATGTAAAATCTCTGGAGATAACCATGAACCTAATTGATATTTAACATTTATATTTTCAAGTGATAATATCTTAGTTTCATTATTATTTTTTTCATTAATCTTCTCATTTAATAGATTAATTTTTGGCATAGAATCTAGAAGTTTTTTCGTATAATTATGTTTTCCACCTAATTTAATCTCATCTACACTTCCATAATCAACAAGCTCACCATCATATAAAACACAAACTTTATCTGCAAACTGCAATAGCAGATTTAAATCATGTGTTATAAAAATAATTGAAAAATTTAACTTATTTTGTAGACTTCTAATGCTATCTATAATTTCATGTTCAGTTATTACATCAAGAGCAGTTGTTGGTTCATCCATTATAATTAACTTTGGCTGTAATGCCATTGCCATAGCTATGATGACTCTTTGCCTCATTCCACCAGATAATTCATGTGGATAAGAATCAAAATGGATTAAATCGATATTAACTAAGTCAAGTAAATCCCTTGCTTTCTGCTCTGCATCAACTTTACTTAATCCCATATGATATCTAAATGGTAAACTCATTTGATATCCTATTTTAGTAACAGGGTTTAATGAATTAAGAGCTTTTTGCTTCACTAAAGAAATTCCTTTCCATCTAATATCAAAAATCTCTTCATCTGACATTTTTAAAATGTCTTTATTATCAAAAATAACTTCACCTGAAGTTATTAGCCCCGGAGCACTTAGTATCCTCATCACAGATTTAATTAAAGTTGATTTTCCTGATCCAGACTCGCCTACAATTCCTACAATCTGATTTTCATCAACATCAATAGATATATTTTTTAATGCCTGTGTTGAACTTTTATCACCTATGTATTCAACTGATAAATTATTTATATTAAGTATTGACATTATTTTTCAACCCTTACTGGAGTTACACTATTTCTATCAAAATCTCCCTTAAGTTTATTACTCAAATGTCTCTCAGAAATTAATCTTGGATTTGCAAGTTCATCAATTCCAAAATTAATCAATGTTAAGCTCAAACTAACTAATGCTATTGATATACCTGTTGGGACATATGTCCACCATGAACCTGTCAATAAAGCTAAATCATTTGTTGCCCAATATAAATTTGTACCCCATGTTACTTGACTTATATCTCCCAGTCCAAGAAATTCTAAGCCGACCTGCGCACCAATACCATATATTGTAGCACCAATAAATGATGAGGCGATAAGAGGAAGCATGCGAGGTAAAATTTCGACCATAATAATTCGAAAACTTGATTCACCACAAACCTTTGAAGCAAGAACAAAATCTTGATTACTAAAAACCATTACTTGAGATCTTAATACGCGGGCATGCCATGCCCAGCCAGTAAACACAAGAACTACTATTATTGTTAATGGACCTGGGGGTAACCATGCTGCGAGTATAACCATTAGCGGAAGTCCAGGCAAAAGTAAGAATACATTAATAAGTAATGATATCATATCGTCTAATCTGCTTCCAAAATATCCTGCTACTCCTCCTAAAAATGCTCCAACTAGAACAACTAGAAAGCCACTTAGAAAAGCTATAAACAATGTTTTTTGAGCTCCATGAAGAGTTTGAGCAAATACATCTTGCCCTTGTCCATTTGTACCAAACCAAAACTCTGTAGATGGTGCCTGAAGCGGTACTCCTACATAATCAGAAGGTGAGCCAATTATTAATGGAGCAAAAATACTTGTGATAATAAAAATAAATAAAATATATAGACCAACTTTTGCTTTAAAGTTATTCGTTAAGGATATAAAAAATTTAATAATATTGTTCACTTTCTTATCCTTGGATCTAATAGAAGTAATATAATATCAACAATCAAATTAGAAAGCAATACTGAAAATGTTATCGTTAAAAAAATACCTTGAAGTAGTGGAAAGTCTTGCGCCCTAACCGCTTGTAGCAGAAGATATCCTTGACCTGGATAGCTAAATATAATTTCAGTTAATAATGCACCGCTAAGTATAAACCCTAACGCCATTCCAAATCCTGTAATGCTTGGCAAAAGTGCATTACGTGCCGCAAATCTAAACATTAGAATTTTTCTATCATAACCAATTGCCTTTGCGTAATTAATATACTCNGTACCAAGAATNGAAATCATGTTATTTCTCATACTAAGCATCCATCCTCCCAAACTAACAAATATTAATGTAAAGGCTGGTAAAACNGAATGNCTTAAAACACTTATTATGAAATCTAAATTATAACCTGGGATTACATNCTGACTATAAGCGTGTCTTAATGGAAACCAATCTAATNTAAATCCAAAATAATATAGAAGAAGCATTGCTATAAAAAAATATGGGAATGCCCCTAAAAATGATAANGTAGGAATTAAAAAAGAGTCTAGCCTTTGATCACGNTTCCAGGCTAAAAATATTCCAACTATGGAACCTAAAATAAATGATATTATAAGTGAAGTACCTGCTAGAAATAAAGTCCAATAAAGACCTGATGAAATCACTTCTGCAACAGGCTGAGGGAAATATGATATTGAAACCCCAAAATCACCTCGAAATAAATGTTTTAAATAATCGAAGTATTGTACTAATAATGGCCCATCAGCAAATCCAAAAGTCTCTTTTAATGCATCTAAAGCTTCAGGTTTTAACTTGCCCTTAAACTGTGCAAACATTATAGATGCTGGATCACCTGGCATTAATCTGGGGATTAAAAAATTTAATGTTATTGCCATAAAACCAGCTAAGCAATAAAATAAAAATCTTCTAAATATATATATAACTGATTTGTTCATTTAGGTTCAACTTCAGTTAAAATAAATAAATTTTCAGGAGTTTTATTTGGTGAAATTTGCGCATAGGGATTATCTTCACTTGGAAAGTTTTTAAACCTTTTCGTGCTATATACACCCCATGTTGGATCAGCGAATAATGGAATTGCTGGAGCAGATTTTATAAACAGCTCCTGCATTCTATAAATAAGCTTATTCTTCATAATATCATCGGACGTAACTTCAAAAACTGAAACAAGACTATCAACTTCAGACAAACCAAATCTATGCCAATTTGTTCCTGCATGTTCACCAACAGGTTTTATATTTTTAGATGCCATAAGTCCTTCATACATTGGAAAGGGATTAGCTCCACTTTCTGCCCATGCAATTGCACCAGAAAACTCCCCTGTTTGTAAATCATTAAACCATGCTCCAAAATCTTGTGTTTTAACTCTAGATCGTATACCAATATCTTCTAAATTTTTTGAAATGATCTGACCTGCTCTTATCCAATCTGCCCAGCCAGATACTATGCCTATTGAAATCTGAACTTCTTTTCCTGTGCTATCTTCCCAATAACCGCTACTATTCTTTTTATAACCTAATGATTTTATTTTTTCAACTGACTGTTTAGGATGAAAACCGACCCAACTTTCATTAATATTTTCAGTAGATAATCTGTAATTAAGAAATGAGCCTGAAATTGCAGTTTGATGAGCTGGACTTGTATAATCATACATTGCAACTTTTGTAATTAATTCTCTATCAATAGCCATACTTATTGCTTTTCTGAAATCAATATTATCAAACGGAGCCTGAGTGGTGTTTAAATATAAAAATATGGAACCTCCAGACTTAGGAAACCAATATTTATTGTGCTCAGGATCTTTGCTTACAAAAATTCTATCTATTGCAGGTATAAAATTTCCAGACCAGTCAACTTCACCTTTTATAAGAGCAAGGGTTGCTTGTTCATTTGATAAAAAAGCAGGGAAACGAAGTTTGTTAATTTTAGGTTTTCCTTTTTGCCAATAGTTAGGATTTTTACCCAGTTCCCAAACTTGATTCGTAAATTTAACTATTTCAGTGAATGGACCAGTACCAATTGGGTTAGGATCAGTATATTTAACTGGATCATCAACATTACTCCAAACATGTTTAGGGACAATTGGTTGGCCTGCTAATACTTCAAACCCTGGCACATAAATTCTTGAAAAAATAAATTCTACATGATTTGAATCTACAGCTGTGACACTTTTTAAATATTTCCAATTTCCAGTTCCATCTAGAGCTGGAAATTTCTTTTTTAGATTAAATGTAAACTCAACATCATATGCTGAATATGGTTTTCCATCAGACCATCTAACATTATCTCGTGTCTTAATTATTAACACTCTATTTTCTTTCTTCCATTTATAACTTTCACCAAGCCAAGGTACTACTTTAGAAGTCATTGAATTAGTTATAAATAGTGGTTCATAAATTCCTGCAATTGATGGCCATCTTGCATTTGCACCTGGAGCTAATGGATTAAAATTTCTTACCCATGATTGAGTCTGCTCTTTGGATATGGTCATTACACCTTTTTCAACTTGATATTCATTGTTTGAGCAACCGTGAAAAAATAAAAAAAGAAGTAATACAGTATTTATAAGCTTCATATTACTTCATTGCCTGTTTAGGCTTTCGATTTGAATAATATACCCCCCAATGCTTTTCTACTTCATTAGGGTGATCACCACCCTTCCACTTTTCATCAAATATTTCAAAAAAATGGTGTGGAATTTGATTCTCTGCAGCCCATTTTCTAAAATTATCATAATACAATTTTTGATTTTTTTCACTAGGATTTCCCTTAATGAGCTCATGCTGAAGACCTTCATTATGTTTCATAGTTGCCCATCCAGTTTCTCCAATAACAATTTCCTTACTAGGGTGCATTAATTTTATTTGAGCATAAATTTCTTTCACCCAATCTAATGATTTTTCAATTGATTGGCCTCCCCAAAGTGGATGTATATGCACAACAATAAAATCACATTGCTCTGCAATTTTTTTTGATTCTTCCTTATTCCAAAAACCTAAATCATCTGCAGTTGTAACAGGGACTCTAACTCTTTTTCGAGTGTAGTTTAAATAATTAGCCATAATATCTAAATCCACCTTATGATCAGACCAGTATACCATAGTTTCATTCCCAATGTTAATTGAGTTAACAACATCAGGATATTCATTGGCTAACTTAATTGTATTTGATATTTCATCTTTATTATCATTTGAAGCTTCAATCGTTCCATCTTCTTTTGCAATCCAAGCTCCTAGCATTACTTTTATACCCAATGAATCATTTCGAATTATATTTAAAATATCTGAGGATATTCCTCGAGACCCATAGAGCCTAATCCATTTCCAGCTTTTAGATATAATATGCAGGTCTTCTCTTAATTCCTCGATAGAAGGTGCTCCATCCCAAGGAGCTTGTCCATCTCTAAATGGTCCATATGCTGCCCCCATACCAATCCATTCATCATTATATGATAATACTAATTTTCTATTTTTAGATGATAAATCAGATGCAAAAGAAATAGATAAAATAAATGTGAAAATAAAAATTTTATTTAGACTATTCATTGCAACCTCGTTGACTTACCCGTACATAGTCAATTTTTAAATCTTGGGGAAAAGCACTATTATCAATTACCTCTCCTCCCATATTACCACCTACTGCTAGATTTAAGAGAATAAAGAAATCTTGATCAAATGGCCAGAATTCAGATCCATTCTCGTCATTCTCATGATATAAAGTTGATACTGTATTTCCATTATCATCAATGATAACCTCAGCAGATAATTCATCTTGAGACCAAGTTAATTTATAGGTTTTAAATTCATCTGATGCGCCTGATACTTCAATGGGCCCATTTGAGACTTGATTATTTTGAGAAACATTATATGCAGAAGTGTGAACAGTAGCTAATATATTATTTAATCCTGTGGTTCCTGGTGCATGCTCCATAATATCAATTTCACCACTTGCTGGCCATCCACCATAGACGCTGTATGTTGGTAGCATCCATATTGCAGGCCATGTTCCAACGCCTGATGGAAGTTTTGCTCTTACTTCAACTTTAATTTCACCACCTCCACATGCTCCACATGCAATTGGTTGAAAATCAACTTTATATTGAGTAGTTAAGCGAGCCGAAGTGTATTCATATGGACTCGAGTTTTCATTTGTTGAATCAATAAGTGAATTTTCTCTTAATGATCTAATAACTAAATGATTATTTTCTATAAATGCATTATTCGGACTTGATGTATAAGTCTGTAGCTCTTCATTAAATGTTCCTGCATTCCACTCTTCAAAATTCCAATTATTTGAATCTATATCAGGGCCATCAAAATTATCTTCAAAAATAATTTCATAGTCATTATAAAAGTCTGAATCTTCCAAACCATAGTCAGAACATAATCCACAACTTCCGATACTACTAGGGTCACAACAATTATTATTTTCATCTACTACAAAAATTCCATTGCACATGCCATTACAATCCTCTATTGCAGTCCCGCCGCATTCACCATTACAATCAATTATTGCAGAGCCTCCACATTCACCATTACAATCCACTAAAGCTAATCCACCGCACTCACCATTACAATCCAGAACCGCAGTCCCTCCACACTCACCATTACAATCTAATTCACCAATACAATTACCATCACAATCAAAAAAATCATCAGGACCAGAACCATTGCATTGACCGCATATATCTAAAACTTCACCACAGTCACAACCCATTGATGTTTCTGCAATGCATACACCTTGACAATCAAAAAGTTCACTTTGATATAAACATGAATCATCATTTCGGTTAGCATCAGCATTATAATTACATGCCGTATCATCCATGCAACCCCATAAGGGTTCTGAGCTTGATGGGTTTTTTTCACATGAAAGAAGAAAGATTAAAATTGATAATATTAAGAAAAGTTTATTCATAAGTTTACATATTCAAGGGTTGACCATAGTTTAATTTATAGGTGTTAGTTATAATAGGAAATAGAGGAACAGCTAATTTATATGGACC
>PCCQ01000021.1 GCA_002731795.1 Fidelibacterota bacterium | reverse complement strand
GTGGATTAAACGTTTTCCAACGATTCAAGATGTTGCCGATTCTTCAATTGATGAGATTTTAAAATATTGGGAAGGACTTGGATACTATTCTCGGGCCAGGAATTTTCATCATGCATGCAAGACAGTAGTTCTAAATGGAGGAACCATTCCAAATAACGTGAATGAATTTCAGGAACTAAAGGGGGTTGGACCATATATAGCAGCTGCGGTACAATCCATTGCATTTAATATTCCAGTGTCTGTAATTGATGGTAATGTAAACAGGATTATATCGAGGCATAATGCATATAAGATAACTCCAGATAAAAATAAGAAATCAATTCTTGAATATATGGATAAAATTATCGACCAAAATAGACCTGGAGATTTTAATCAAGCAGTGATGGATTTGGGACGATATATATGTAAACCTCGAAATCCAGATTGCCCCCATTGTCCTATAAGTACGACTTGTGTTGCGTTCAAAAAAGAAACTCAGGAAGACTACCCAGTGAAAATTAAAAAGAAACCTATCCCTCATTACAATGTTGCTGTTGGGATTATATACAAAGGCTCAAAACTATTAATAACCAAAAGGAAAGAGGATGGGTTATTAGGCGGTCTTTGGGAATTTCCAGGTGGTAAAATAGAAAAAAATGAAACAGCCAAAAAAGCAATTCAAAGAGAAATTAAAGAAGAACTTTCTATTAAAATAAAAACAAAAAATCAGATTGCACAAGTAGAGCATAAATACTCACACTTTTCTGTTACCATAAATGCTATTCATTGTCTTTATGTTTCTGGTGACATTACGTTAAATGGACCGACTGCATATAAGTGGATTAATTTCTCTGATCTTTCTTTATATGCATTTCCAAAAGCAAGTATCAAAATATTTGAATCTATTGGGGGTATTTCATGATTACCGCCATCAAAAGCATTCTTATATATTTGTTTTCATTATTTATATTTCTTCCGATTGGAATACTTTTTATTATCACCTCATTTATTTTACCAACACATTTAATGTATAAAAGCGCTACTGCGGTATGTTGGTTAATGCTAAAAAGTTTATTTGTTAAATTAGAAATTGATGGTGATATTCCTAATCCTGGGGGTCGGATATATATGTTTAATCATTCAAGTTTCATTGATGTATTTTTATTCGCTTACCTAACGCCAGGAAATATTACAGCTGTCATCGCAAAAGAAAATTATAATATCCCAGTATGGGGTGCAATGCTTAAACGATTTCGAGCAATCCCCATAGAACGAAAGAATAAAGACTCAGCGATTCAAACCATTAATATTGCAGAAGATAGATTATCAAATGGATATGATGTTATTATACTTCCCGAAGGTACGCGTACTCTTAGTGGTAATTTAAAACGATTTAAAAAAGGTGGGTTTCATATGGCCATCAATACAAATGCCCCCATTGTTCCAGTGGGATGTATCGGAGCATTTGAATTTAAACCTAAAGATAGATGGACCCTTTCTCCAGGTACTGTAAAATTAATATGTGGTAAACCTATAGATCCATCAACATATAGTACGCTTGGACTTAATGGACTTGTATCAAAAGTAGAACAGGAAATTCAACAATTAACCAATGGAAAATTTGAAGATGAAATATAATACAATAGTTATCACTGGTAGTAACGGTTCAACGGCAAGAGGATTAATTAATTATTTTTCTAATATATCACACAATGTGATTGGGGTTGCACGAATGGTTCAACAAGAATATGAGCAAAGCAATGTTTCTATTTTAACAGCTGATATGGAAAAGCTGACTGAAGTTGAAGCTGTTGCTTCAGAAATAAAGAATAAATTTTCATCTATTGATATATGGATTAATTGCGTTGGTGGGTTTGCGATGGGAAGTAGTATCAAAGATGATAATGAGAATTGGGACAAAATGTATTCTATGAATTTTTTAACATGTTTAAATGGATCTCGCGCTGCTTTAAAATGTATGGTTGATCAAGAACATGGCCATTTAATCAATATTGGATCTGAGGCAGCAGTAGATGGATTTCCAGGTGCAGCTGCATACTTAGTCAGTAAATCTTCTGTGCACATGCTAACCCGTTTGATATCTCTTGAAAATAAAGAAAATAATATAACCGCAAATGCAATGTTACCTGGGATTATAGATACGAGCGCAAATAGAAATGCAATGCCTAATGAAGATTATAGTACGTGGCAAACTCCGAAACAGATAGCACAAAAGATTGAAAGAACCGTTGATGAAAAATGCGATGGAATGTTAGTAAGGATTACTGACTAGCAGGCCACTTTACTTTTTCTCATCAAATAATTTTTTATAGTCTCCAAGTCCCTCTTTATCAAGATCTTCATACTTTATAAACTTTAATGAAGCAGAATTTATACAATATCTCATTCCTGTTTGTTTCGGTCCATCATTAAAGAGATGTCCTAAATGTGCATTTGAGGAAGTTGATTTTAACTCAGTTCGTTTATATCCAAGCTCATAATCATCACTCTCTTTTACTGCATCATCATTAATAATATCATAGAATGATGGCCATCCGGTCCCAGAGTCATATTTATGGATTGAACAGAAAAGTGGTTTACCAGATATAATATCAACATAAATTCCATCTTCTTTATTATCCCAGTATTCATTTTGAAATGGAGGCTCAGTGGAACAATTTTGAGTGACATCATATTGAAGTTTTGTTAGTTTATCTTTCAATGGATCTTTCTCCTTTAATTGACTATACAATAATAATCCTGAAATACTAATTAGACAAAGTGCAATTTTCATCTTAGTCACTTAGGTGGCGAGTATAAATGAGGCTGATTACAAGCCAGCTATATGGGATGGTAAATAGCAAACCAATACCAAATAGCAGTACCCCAATCAGATTGAGAAGTGCAAGTATTGAGTATATAGTAAATAATTCAAATTCTAATCCAGTAGTCCGTGTTAGACTTTCACTCAGCGCTTCAATAGCACTCATATCTTTATCAATAATAAAATACGTGAAAAAATTAGTTTTGAGCGTTAGGTATGTCAACACCACAACATATCCCATAAATCCAATCATAAGGGGAGCTGATATTTCATCGCCTGATGCCATCTGTTCTAGTGATTCAATATTGACACTCGATATACCAGCAAATAAAATCAGAAAAATAACTGCCAATACCCCTAGCGCTAATGCAATAAGGACACTACCCATTACACTTGTAGCAACCTTATGAAAATAATTAAATATATCATTATAACTATCAATAATAACAAGACGCGTAATTTTAATTAATTGGGATGTCACCCCTAGCGTAATACCAGTAACAAGAAGAAGGTATGTAAATCTGTATAAAAGGTATTGAAGATTCATCCCATCAAATAAACTGTCAAGCAAGTTTGGAATTAGCATTTGAATTAAAAATATTAAAATTCCCACATTAATGAGGAATTGAGCATTACCCTTAAAAAGGTCCCATGCTTGAATAAATAATTCTCTTTTATTAATAGAACGCATTAGATTATAGTTACAATTAAATACCGGTATAATATAACTTTAATCTAGCAATGAAAATAATTAAAACCTTAATTCTACTTTACCTACTGCCCACGCAACTATTTAGCGCATTACTATATGATGTTCCCGTGGAACTCAAACAACCAGATGGCAGCACTCTTCATTGCTACGCATCAGGAGATGAATATTATAGCAGGTTACATGATCAAAATGACTACACAATTACCCAAAGCAATGAAGATGGTTTTTATTATTATGCCTTACTTGACAATCAAACAATAGTACCGTCAATATATCGAGCAGATCAAAACTATAATCTTGCTCAATTAGGCTTTAGAAAAAAAGTAATGATTCCTCAAGAGCGTTATCTTGAAATTCGTGAACGATGGTGGAATGGTGTGGAGACTCGAGATGCTCCTACTACAGGAACCGTCAATAATTTAAATGTATTCATTAGATTTGCAGATGAAGATGAATTTGGAAATGCTCGAAGTTATTATGATAGTTATTTCAATAATGAAAATGGACCATCGATGAAGCATTATTTTAGTGAAGTATCATATGATATGCTGACTGTAAATACAATTCACTATCCAACATCGAGCATGGATTCAAATTTATCATATCAAGATCAGTATCCACGAAGTTACTATCAGCCGTATAATGCAGTGACAAATCCTGAGGGATATACAGACTCAGAGAGAACAGATAGAGAGCATACACTCCTTCAAAATGCAATTGCATTTATTGAAAGTGAAGTGCCTGATTCTTTAATCATAGATTCTAATAATGATGGCAATGTAGATAATGTTACTTTTCTTGTCTATGGTGTTCCTGGAGGATGGGCAGATCTTTTATGGCCACATCGATGGGCATTGTATTCAGTAGTATCAGAAATTCATGGTAAACGAGTATGGGATTATAACTTTAATATGGCATCAGGCCCTTATTTTTCTGTTGGAACCTTAGCCCATGAATTTTGTCATTCATTAGGTGCTCCTGATCTTTATCATTATTATAATGATTCGGCTCCGGTTGCAGTTGGTGGATGGGATGTAATGGATGCCAGTACTGATATTCCTCAATGGATGAGTTCATATATAAAGTATAGATACTTCAACTGGATTGAATTACAGGATGCATCAGGTGGTGGAACGTTTGAGTTAAATCCTTTAGGTCAACCTGACAATAATGCATATCGACTTAATTCATCGAACCCGAATGAATATTTTATAATCGAATATCGAACCCAAGAAGGTATGTATGATTCAAATGCTCCCGGTATTGATTCAGGGATTGTGATTTATCGAGTGAATGATTTATATAATGGACAAGGTAATGCTCAAGGACCTCCAGATGAGTTATATGTCTATAGAGTTGGTGGAACCTCTACCACTAGTGGCGTATTTGCTTCTGCTGTTTTTAGTGAAGAAGTGGGACGAACACAATTTAATGATTCAACAAACCCTTCATGTTTTTTAAGTGATGAATCTATGGGTGGTGTCAATATTGTAGACATTGGATCTGCAGGTGATACTATAGAGTTTACCGTGCTTAATTTAATGTTACTAGGTGATTATGTTGGAATTTCTTCAGATAGTGATGGAGATGGAATTTTAAATCCAGGGGAATCCGTGGTGCTTGAATTTGTTATGAACAATATGTCTGATGATGTTACCGCGTATGGAATCACGGGTCAGCTAAGCAGTGACTATGGCATCTCTTTTCCAAGTAGTACTATTGAATTTGGAGAGTTAGATGGGGGTCAAAGTAGTTTTTCTAATTTTATTGAGGTTACGTTATCCGAAGATATCCAATTGGGACAGATTCCTATTGAACTTGAAATCACAGCCGAGTACATACAAGGTAATGATCTGTTATTTTATAATGACAGCTATACATTTATGCTTGATGTTAGTTTAAATCAAAGTGGATTTCCAAATGAAACCAGCTTCCCCATTAGCTCCTCACCTATTATGATTAATATAGATAATGATAATGATAAGGAAATCATTATTGCAGATTATGATGGGAAAGTACGAGCCTATAATACTGATGGAAGCGTTGTTGAAGACAGTGTATATCCTTATCAAACTGAAAATCAAATATGGGGCTCTATTGCATCTGCAGATATTGATTTAGATGAGGTGATGGATTATGTTGTTGGCTCTAAAGATAAGCATCTGTATTTATTTAATGAACTTGGATATATAGATCGATATGATACCGATACATTTTTACTTGGTACTCCGGCCATTGGAAATATTGATAATGATCCAGAGCTTGAGATTATTATCGCAGGGTATTCTGGTGGAGATGGAAGAAAAATTATCGCTCTTAATCACGACATGACTCTTGTATCTGGATATCCTATGTTCATAGGTGAAAAGATTAAAAAAGGGATATCTCTTGCAGACTTTAATGGTAATGGAAAAGATGATTTAGTATTTGGAACTGATGATGATAATATTTATTTAATTTATGATGATGGTACGGTAGCTGATGGCTTTCCCTATCAAACTGGTGATAAAATTCATAGTTCTCCATCAATTTTAAATTATGAAGGTGAGCATATTATTATTGCAGGTAGTAATGATAATCATTTATATGGCATAAACTCTGATGGATCATTGAGATTTATGGTTGAGGCGAGTGATAATATTGAAACTTCTCCTTCATTTGTTAATTATCTCAATAACTGTTATATCATTTTTGGTGATTCAGACGGATATTTATATGCGGTCAATCAAGATGGACAGATGTATCCATACTTCCCAATTGATTTAGGAAGTCAAATTGCAGAATCTGTTGTAGTATCGGATCTTAATAGTGACTCTATTCCAGATCTTTTTTTTGGGACTCAAGATGGTAAAATGTATGCAATGAGTATTACTGGAGGATTATATAATCAGTTTCCTATTAATTATCCGTTTGCATATAGAAGCGCCCCTCTAATTTATGATCTTGATTCTGATAATGATCTTGAAGTTATTGCAGGGACCTCTTTGTCCCTTAATGTTTTTGATATCAAACAATCAGGTACCACAGATGACTATTGGTCAATGTACAAAGGGAACTATCGTAGGACCGGATATAATGAATTCAACGCCCTTTGTGTTCTTGGTGATTTAAATGTCGATGGTGCTATTGATGTGATTGACATTCTTCAACAAATTAATTTTATCCTTGGTACTTTTGAGCCCAACCTTCAACAACTATGTGCATCTGATTTAAATGCAGATGGAACTATTGACTTACTTGATGTTGTACTACTTATTCAAATCGTTCTTAATCAGGTTTAATTATGAATTTTGATATGACATTTATTTATACAAGTAGTTTAAATATCATACTACTTTTGTTTATTTTTGCAGCAGTAGGATATATTTTGCAAGATGGCGCTCATGGACCATTTTTATCTAAGAAATTATATAAATACATTCATTTCATGTTAGGCATTGTTTTGATTAGTGATATATGGTTAATTGTTGAATCAAATTTTTGGAGACTTTCGATGCCAATCTATCAGTACAAATTATTTCTTACGATTATTTTAATTATCGTATCTGTGCTATTTGAACGAAGTCAAACTCAAAAATTTGTTTATCGCTCTATTGTCACATTGACATTATTTATGATTATTTATTCACTATCTTTTTATATCGAATCATATTCTAATGCATAAACAAAAATTTTATAAATCTCAATGCAATGGTAATGATTTTATTCTCATTATAAAAAATGATTTACATATTGAGTTAGATGAACCCAATATTCAAAAATTTTGTAATCGAACAAAAGGTGTAGGTGCTGATGGGTTAATACTTATCGACACCTCTATTGAATCTGATGATTTTAAAATGGACTATTATAATTGNGATGGAAGCTGGGAAACGATGTGTGCCAATGGAGCATTATGCTCTGTATTACTATTGCAATCNTTGACATTTGAATTTAAAACCAACACGTTTTTAGCTGGNGATGGTCAACATAAAATCAATTTGATTAATAATAAAATTAACATTTCGATGAAGCCTCCATCTAATGTTACCGATGAACTTGAGGTGAATGGATTTAGTGGTAAACATATTGACTCTGGAGCAAAACATTTCGTAACTCTATCTAAGGAATTAGATCAGAATGTATTATATGATAATGCACAGAGTATTCGATATAGTTCTACTTTTAAACCCTCAGGTCTTAATGTTAACTTTCTTTCTGTTGAATCAGATAATCATATTCATGTAATAACCTATGAGAAGGGCATTGAACAAATTATGCGTTCATGTGGCTCTGGATCTGTTGCTGCTGCATATTATGCATCACAGTCTCATCAGTTAATTTCTCCATTACATATATCAAATATTGGTGGAAAAATGGAGTTAACGTTTAATAAAGAGTGGACTGAAGTATGGTTAAATAGTCATCCTGTTATTTTATTTGAATCGTATGTGGATTTAGATTTGGTTACTCTTGATTAATATCTGATTTAATAATTTCGTAAATATTTCACCACTTTTATTTGCCTGTTCGACTACCTCTTCATGTGTTAGGGGGTGTTGTGAGATACCTACAGCATAATTGGTAAGGCATGCAAGTGATAGTAAATCAATTTTTAATTCATGAGCACGTTCTATTTCAGGTACCGTTGACATTCCAACAGCACTGATACTATGTTTTTGTAAAAATTGTACTTCAGCAGGTGTTTCATAGGTAGGCCCCAGTGTCCATCCATATGTACCTTTTCGAATTGGCATGTTCATTTCTTTCATGCAATCTATCGCTAATGATATTAGTTTAGGGTTGTAATATTCATCACCTATTTTTTTATTGATGACATCAGGACCATCTCTAAATGTCATATCAATATGTGAATCGATAATCATAATATCCCCTGGTGACCATGATGGGATTAAACACCCGGATGAATTAGTTGTTATAATTTTATCACACCCTAACTCATTGAAAATATCAATGAGAATATGAACCTTCTTATACTCTAACCCTTCATAATAGTGAAATCTTCCATTAGCAAAAATCACAGGTATGTCTGTACCTTTAACTGTTCCAAAAACAAATTCCCCTGCATGACCCTTCACCGTTGTTTGAATAAATGATGGAATTTCATTATATGGGATTCTTTTTATGTTTTCAAGAGAATCAATCAAGCTATTCAGACCTGAACCAAGAACCACTCCAATGGAAGGTTTATCATTAATTATATTTTTGATATATTCAATCATTATTCTTTGCAGATAGTTGACCACATGCCGCATCAATATCATTACCTTTGCTCCATCGAACCAGCGTTTGGTAATGTATTTGATTTTCGTAAAGGGTTTCTATAAATCTATTTATTGTCGCATCATCAGGACGTGCAAACTTATTTCCGATATCATTGAAAGGTATCACATTTATTTTACATCTTAGCTTATTTCCATATGAAGCTAAAATCTCAGCATCGCTTTTGGTATCATTCACGCCTTTGAGAAGTACATATTCAAGCATGATTTTATTTTTTTTATCTACAGGATATTTCTCCAGTTCACGCATTAACATTTCAATATTCCATTTTTTATTAATGGGCATAATACGTGTTCGCGTTTCATCATCAGCTGCATTTAAAGATATTGCAAGTTTATAGGGTTGCTTTTCTTCAATGAATTGTTTGATTTTTGGCAAAATTCCAGAGGTAGAAATAGTGATTCTATTTCTTCCAAGGTTCATTCCATGTGGATCATGTAAAATTTCTGCAGATTTAATGACTTCATTATAATTTAAAAATGGCTCACCCATACCCATATACACAACATTAGTAATGGGCTCTTCGCGGATTTTTGTAATTTCAATAAATTGATCTATAATTTCTCCACAGCTAAGACTTCTCATGAATCCCATTTCACCAGTTGCGCAAAATTGACAATCCACACTACATCCAACCTGAGATGATATACAAATTGTATGAAGATTTTTATCAATCATACTCACCGATTCAATAAGCCTATTATCATGAGTTTTAAATAAAATCTTTTTAGTATTCTCTTTTTCTGAACTTTGAATTTCTTCTACTTGAAGCGTTTTAAATTGATATTCCTGTGAAAGTAATTCTGACATTTCTTTCGGAATATTATTCATTTCATTGGTTTCATTAATACCATGTCTATACATCCAATGATATAGCTGTTTAGCACGAAATGGTGGGAAATTATTCATTTCACAAATTCGTGTAATCTCCTGAAGATTTAATCCTTTTATTTGTTTTTGTACCATTTATTATTTATTTCAATTGCAATCCTTAACTCTTAAATTTAATACGTAATCATTAAGAAAATATGAATTTCTTTATTTAAGCATTTCAAAGGAAAAATTATGGATAATATTAAAATTGTAGATAAGTTAAATGAAAGTAGAGATCAGCTTTTTCAAATGATTTCAAAGGTAATCATTGGCCAGAAAGATGTTATTGATCATCTTTTTATTGCACTACTATGTAGAGGGCATGTATTACTTGAAGGAGTTCCTGGTTTAGCAAAAACTTTATTAATAAAAACTTTATCTGATGTTTTAGATTTAAAATTTAATAGAATACAGTTTACACCAGATTTAATGCCATCAGATATAACAGGAACTGATATTATTGAAGAAGACTCAAAGACTTCAAAAAGATCATTCCGATTTTTCAAAGGTCCTATATTTTCAAATGTTATTTTAGCAGATGAAATTAATCGAACTCCGCCTAAAACACAATCAGCATTACTTGAGGCCATGCAAGAGAATAAAGTAACAACAGGTGGCAATACATATACTCTAGATCAACCATTTTTTGTTTTAGCCACTCAAAACCCAATTGAACAAGAAGGTACCTATCCGCTACCTGAGGCACAATTGGATAGATTTATGTTTAATATTTTAATTAACTATCCATCAATGGAAGAAGAAGTAGAGATTGTTAAAACTCTTACAACGCAAGAAAAAGCGTCGCTAACCACGGTGATCTCTCAACAAGAATTACAATCGTTTCAAGATTTAATTAATCAAGTTCCTGTTTCTGAAAATGTGATTGAGTACGCAGTTAAATTAGTTAGTATGACTAGACCAACCAATGAACTTGCACCTCAAATTACAAAAGATTGGTTAGATTGGGGAGCAGGTCCACGAGCGAGCACATTTTTAATTATGGCAGCACAGGCAAAATGTTTACTAGCTGGAAAAAGTACTCCTGATATTGATGATATTAAAGATATTGCCAAGCCAATATTAAGACATCGTATTATTACTAATTTCACCGCTGAAGCAGATGGAATTAGTAAAGAAGATGTTTTAGATCAATTAATTGACCAACTAAAGATATAACGATATATGGATCAAGGTCAAAAAATGACTCCTGAGCTTTTATCAAAGCTTCAAAATTTATCCATTAAAGCAAAATATGTTGTTGAGGGGTTTATGATTGGACTTCACAAAAGCCCTTACCATGGTTTTTCTGTAGAGTTTTCAGAGCACAGGCCGTATGGCATTGGAGATGAGGTTAGGCATATTGATTGGAAATTATGGTCTAAAACTAATAAATACTATGTTAAGCAGTTCGAGGAAGAAACCAATTTAAAAGCTAATATTATTTTAGATCAAAGCAATTCAATGAATTATGGATCTGATGATTCAAATAAATTTGAATATGCTAAAATATTAGCAGCATCTTTTGCCTATATTTTGATTAAACAACAGGATGCTGTTGGATTATCTTTATTTAATGAAACCATCAATAAATTGATACCTCCGCGGTCAGTCCCTAGCCATCTTAACATATTATTATCAAATATGGAGAATGCAAAACCATCAAAAAAAACAAATATTGCCAATGCACTTCATTATTCTGCAGAAGGTATATCTAAGAGGGGATTAGTAATTGTTATTTCTGATTTAATGGATGATTCATCAAAAATAATAAACGGATTACGTCATTTACGTCATAAGGGTCATGAAGTTATTGTGTTTCATATTATCGATAGAAATGAATCTACATTTAATTTTAATGAGAGAGTAAAGTTTATTGATAATGAAACAGCCGAAGAAATCACCACCGATCCATGGCATATCGCCAAGGACTATATCCAGCTGTTCGACAAATTTTGTCAAACATTAAAGGCAGGATGTAGGCAAAATCGCATAGACTACATTCCACTTCATACTGATGAACCTCTAGACACTGCACTGACTGAATTACTGGTTAAAAGAAAAAATTATTAAATTTTTGTAACCTAAATCACATCAACAATCAAATTTCTATTTTATCTTGTTATAACACCAATTTTGGTGATAGGGAGGAGATAAGACCCAGTGAAATCACCGAGGTCTTGCTTAAGATAGCGGGTAATTTTATTACCCGCTATTTATTTATCATTAAAATTTAGTTGATTGAATCAAGCTGCTTTTGAACGAAAGGAATTTGAGTATCCTCGATTAAATCCATATAATCTTTTACTTGGATTGCCATTGATGCTCCATTTTCAGATCCCATATCCTCTAGTTCCATAAAGAAGTCTCTGGCAATATCAAAATATTCGAATGCTATGTTATAGTTATTCATTGATTCTTGAAGCGCAGCACGCGTTGGGTTATCTGAATTAAAAACTTCCCCTGCTACATTATAGTAACTTGATGCTGCATTATTATATGCTAGTGAAATATTAAACAAAATATCTATTTCATTTTCTTCACTGACTAGGTAGAAATCCTCATATATTTTTTCTGCCCATTGAATTGATTTTAACCAATCTTCGAGTAGTAAATTTAGGCCTAAAATTCCAACCATTGATGACATCACACCATCTGTATCATCTATAGATTTATAAAAATCGTATGCTTGCATATAGCTATCAATTCCATCAGAATAGTTATTTTCTTGTTTATAAAATTCAGCGAGAATGCTACACAATCTAGCTTTTTCTTCAACTTGAAGTGATTCTAATCTTAGTGCATTATTAATTAACTCTTTTGCTGCATTTAAATTATCATTGATATTGTAGGTTGTAGCAAGAAGAATATATGCCTTAACATTATTAGGATCTACATACATAGCTAATTCTAAAAGATTAATAATCTCAGGGTCCGTTAAATCATCTTCATATATTTTAACTGCTTTATTAAAAAGTATAAACCAGAGTTCATTTTTATAATAAATATTTATCTGATCTTGCATTTTATAAATTGGCTCGTTGTTATACATTAATGGTTGAAGCAGCATTGCCTCTGGATCCCGCTTCATTGCCTCATCAAACATTTCAACTACTTTAGTCCAATTCTTTTGAGGTTTGTAGATCTCTGTAGCTAAAAAATATGGAACTTGAGCATCTTGTGCATGTGCCTCGAGTGATAGTGCCTGTAATGCATAATTTTCAGCATCCTTTAAATTTCTCTCTGAACGTGCTTTAGTTTTAGCAGATGTAAACTCAACACTTGAAGGTCCACTTGCACAGTTAGTTAAAAATAATGCAATCAGTATATAACTAAAAATGGTAAGGTATTTTAACATATTATTCCTTGGTTTAATCTTTCATTATATTTTTTATCATATCAACTCGTGATTTGATAGTATCTAAATTTAAGTTTAATAATTTATTTATTCCAAAATCTGAAACGGTATAAGATGCAATAGCAGATGCATGAATTAATGCTTCTTGTTTATCAGCAAATCCATATTGAGATATATATCCCAATAGTCCACCTGCAAAACTGTCTCCAGCACCTGTTGGATCATATACATCTATATCAGGTACGCACGGTACGTGAAATTGCTCTCCTTTAGAAAAAAGTAGTGAACCCTTACCTCCAAGTTTAATAATCACAGTATCAGGGCCTTCTTGAAGTATATCTTGGCCGGCTTTGTCCATATCTGATTGACCTGTTAATTGCAGAGCTTCCTCATCATTAAGTAAAAAAATATTTGATTTGGAGATGACTTCTTTAACTCCATTAAGATCCATGTCGAGCCATAAATTCATTGTATCTGATACAACCATGGAAATATTGGATTTCATTTGATTAAGGACATCTAGTTGTAGTGAAGGATGTATATTAGCTAAAAATAAAATCCCGTTATTATTAGAACTATTTTTAATAATAGGCTTATATGTTTCAAAAACACCTAATTCAGTAAATAAAGTATCTCTGGTTGAGTAATCATCGCTATATCTGCCACCCCAACTAAATGTTTTACCATCCTTGATTTCAATATTATCACAATTAATATTATTTGACTTTAAAATCTTCCAACCACTATCAGGAAAATCACTTCCCACGATTCCAATAAGTTCAACAGATGAAAATAATGATGCAGATAAAGAAAAATATGTAGCGGACCCACCAAGAAGATTTTCACGGTTACCCTTAGATGTCTCTAAGGTATCTAGAGCAATAGAACCAACAACTGTTATATCATTTGATATCATAAAAGATATAATAAAAATATTTATTACATATTACTAATTTAAATTTTTATATAAATAATTATATTTGTACATGGGTTACTTAGAATATTGTTCACATTGTGGAAGCAAAAATCAATATGGATTTATTGATGGAAATAATAGATATCATTGTTTATCGTGCAATACGATTCACTATGAAAATCCTAAGCCAACAGCAACTATCATATGTGTAAAAAATGATGAGCTTTTACTAGCAAAACGAGCATTTGATCCAGGAAAAGGTGAGTGGGGTCTTCCAGGTGGATTTATGGAGCTTAATGAAACTTTGAATGAAGCAGCTATGCGTGAACTTAAAGAGGAAACAAATTTAGATGGTAAGGTAAAAAATATTTTATCTACCTGTTCACATTATGGTTCAATTTTTGGAGATATATTATTAATTGGGGTTGAAATGGTTGTTACCGATTTTTCCAATATGAGAGCTGGAGATGATGCAGAGGAATTACAGTTTTTTAATTTAAATAACCTTCCAGAAATTGTTTTTGATTGTCACAGTAAATTTATTAATCAGTATAAGGGTAATTTGTGATGTCTGTAACATATATTAACATTTTTTTTATTTACAATAAGCTTTATTAGCATTAAAGTTGAATAAGTTCAATTTTTAAAGGCAAGGGGAACGTATGAAGAGTATTATTTTAAGTACAATATTATTATTATCCGGTTTATTTTCACAATCTAGCTTAGGTGGACTGCCCCATAGTTTTAGCAATGAAATGGACAGCAATATAGGTTTGATTCAGACTGGATTCGTAGATCGTGAGACCATGCTACAAGAAGATGCATTACGTCCGCCCAACACTCCATACAGATATGGACATATATTTGAACAAAACTATAATTTTTTCGAGCATGCTTTAAAAACTACTTTAGATGATGGAAACGAAGTGTGGAGACTTAATATAAAAAGCAGAGGAGCAGAGGCAATATCCCTGGAGTTTATCCCCTTTTATTTATCTGATGATGCGCTTTTATACATTTATAATGAGGATCTTTCAGTAGTACTTGGGGCATATTCATCATTAAATAATAATGAAGATAATATTTTTAGTATTCCTCTTTTAAGAGGAGAAATGATTCACATGGAGTTAATTATTCCACAAGATTCGCAGGAAGCAAATAATATTGTTATTGATGAAATTATTCACGATTATCGTGATATTCTTAATTTATGGGAAAATTATGAAAGTGAAAGAAATTGTGGTGTTAACGTAAATTGTTCAAGTGCAAATAACTATCAAGATCCAGTCAATGCAGCCGCATTTTTAGATATGGGTGGATATATATGTAGTGGATCTATGATTAATAATACCAATAATGATTTAACTCCATATTTTTTAACTGCATGGCACTGTATCGATGGAAACAATTCAAATACATTTAGATTTTATTTTAATTATGAAACATCTAGTTGCAATGGAAATAGTGCAAGCTACGGTTCATATGCATATAGCTCAGATTTACTAATAACATCGGGAGGGTTTGACCCTGATGTTGTACTTTTAGAAATTACAGATTATATTTATCCGAGCTGGAATGTGTTTTATGCTGGATGGAATAGAAGTAGTAGTGCTCCAACTATTTCCTGTGGAGTACATCATCCTGGAGGAGCCCCTAAAAAAATCAATTTTGATAATGATCAAGCATATAATTCTGGTGCTACAAATTGGCAAGGTGGTGGATACTCACCAGCTGGCTCACACTGGGAACTTTATTGGGATGAAGGTGGTACAGAAGGTGGTTCATCAGGGTCTCCATTATTTGATAATAATCAAAGAATTGTTGGAGTATTATCAGGTGGATCAGGCGCATGTGGATCAGGTGGAAGTGATTTATATGGAAAGCTTGCCAAAGCATTTCAAGTCACTAATATAGAAAATTATCTTTGTGCTGGAGGTACTTGCCCAATGGCTATTGATGGAACGTATACTGCTGGTCCATCAGAATATATTACGGTTGAAACTCCTAATGGTGGAGAGTCATTAGAGACAGGTGATATATATAATATTAATTGGGATTCCAATGCTGAAAGCAATGTATCTATTAAATTATATATAAATAATACGTTTAATTCTAATATCGTTACCAATACAACTAATGATGGAGCCTATACATGGAGTATCCCTAATTCTGTAGCAAGCGGATCAAATTATAAAATAAAAATTACAAGTAATTCAAATTCAGATGTTTACGATTTTAGTGATGGCACATTTTCA
The DNA here is from genome assembly GCA_002731795.1 of Fidelibacterota bacterium. GTDB lineage: Bacteria > Fidelibacterota > Marinisomatia > SCGC-AAA003-L08 > D37C17 > TMED161. The sequence continues at coordinate 8,997 of PCCQ01000021.1, read as the reverse complement.
ATTACAGCAATTCCATCAGTTAATTTAAGTATAGGTGACATAGATGTAAATAATGGTAAACTTGATATTGATATGTCTAGTGAGAGTGCTGTCAGTGGATTTCAATTTGTTCTATCTGATTATCCCAACGCAATTAATATAACTGGAGCTTCTGGTGGAATTTCTGGTAGCTATGGCTTTACCACTAGTAGCAATGAGTCAGGTACTATACTGAGTTTTTCTTTAACTGGAGCGCAGATTCCAGCTGGAAATCACACATTAGTTGAAATTGATTTTGACGTACTAGATCCAGGAAGTACAACAACACTTTGCTTGGAAGACGTTATTCTCTCAGACCCAACAGGTAGCGCGTTAGTAGTCAATATTGAAGATTGTGAAAGTGTTGAATTACTATCAATCACTAGTGGTGATATTAATTTTGATACTAGTTTAGATGTACTTGATGTAGTGTTACTAGTAAATGAAATTTTACAAGCAGGTGGATTTACATCTTCTCAATTCATTGCAGCTGATATGAATGGAGATGGTATTTTGAATGTCGTTGATGTAGTATTACTTGTTAATGAAGTATTAGGATAAATTAATTTAGCATACAATAAACTTAAAAGGGGATAGTCTAAATATCCCCTTTTTTATATATAGCCAAAACTAATGTAAATTAAAGCCATGGAAAATCAGTTAAAATATGTTGAAGTATTTACAGATGGTGCATGTAAAGGAAACCCTGGAGTTGGTGGATGGGGTGCTATCCTTATCTATAAAGATAATGTAAAAGAAATTTCAGGTAAGGATAATGATACAACAAATAATATTATGGAATTAACAGCTGTAATTAAAGCACTCGATTCTCTTAAAGAGCAATGTCATGTAGTATTAACTACTGACTCTAATTATGTCAAAAATGGTATTACAGATTGGATTAATACATGGAAGTCTAATGGGTGGAAGACCGCAAATAAGCAATCTGTCAAAAATCAAGATTTATGGAAACAGTTAGATTTATTATCAGAAAAACATATTATTGATTGGCGCTGGGTAAAAGGACATTCTGGTCATCCTGGGAATGAACATGCAGATCGATTAGCAAATGAGGCCATCATTCAGAATGTATAATTTATTTTTAAATATTTGGAATCTACTTTTAGAAATTTCTCCATTTTTGGTTCAGGGATTTTTATTTGCTGGAATCCTATCAGTTATTATATCAAAAAATTTCGTTCAAAACAATTTAGGCAATAAGCATGGTATTCTATCAATAGTTAAAGCTTCGATTTTTGGTGTACCCTTACCACTTTGTTCTTGCTCTGTAATCCCAGTCGCAGCATCTTTAAAAAAAAATGGAGCCTCAAAAGGAGCTGTTACATCCTTTTTATTTTCTACACCGCAAACGGGTATTGATAGTTTTATGGTGACATATGGACTTCTTGGTCCAATTGTAGCACTTGTTAGGCCTTTTATTGCATTAATCTCTGGAATTTTATGTGGACTAATAATTTATTTTTTTGATCCTAATTATGAGAAAGCAACAGTAGATGAAGAAGATTCTTGTTGTGATGATGAAAATGAATCAAAAATTAAAAAAATATTTACCTATTCATTTATAACATTACCCAGAGATATCATGAAGCCACTTCTAATTGGAATATTTATTGCTGCATTGATTAATATATATTTACCAGCATCAATAGTTGAAAATTTTATTGGTCAAGGATTTATATCAATGATTGTTATGATTGTTATTGGCTTGCCATTATATATATGTGCAACCGCATCTATTCCTATTGCACTTGCAATGATGGGCAAAGGGGTTACTTTAGGAGCTGCGTTAGTTTTTCTTATGGTAGGTGCAGCTACTAATACAACTTCCATAGCAACAATGACTCAGATTTTGGGAAAAAGAGCAACCGTAATCAATCTTATTTCATTAATCTTAATAAGTTTATTTTTTGGTATGATTGTTGATTTGTTCTCAATTTCCATTCCTAATTTAGATCATATCCACATTCATGAACACACCTCATATATTAATTATATATCAGCATTTATTATCATTGGACTTGCAGCGAATACACTTTTAAGCTCTATTAAATCTAAAACTAATACCTATGATAATAGTCAAAAAGTAATTCATCTAAAAATTGGTGGGATGTCATGTAATAATTGTATTCAGAAAATTACAAGTGAGCTTGAATCTATGGGAGCTAGTAATATAAGTATTGATTTAAAGTCTGGGGATGCAACTTTTAATCTGGATAAGGATTTACAAACGATACAATCAAGTATTGAATCGCTTGGTTTTCAGATTTTAAGCTAGCGCACTATCTATCTAATATCAAATTAATTAATAAAATTACGTCTTGAATATTGATTATATCATCAGTGTTCAAATCTGAAGCTATATTTTCATATCCATTTGGAGAAATCACCTCTAAAATAATATTCACTGTAATGATAACGTCCAAAATATCAATACTTGTATCTTGATTTAGGTCACCCAGTAATATCTGAGTTTCACTAATATTAAATATAATTGGAAACGATGTCTCATATTTTATATAAGAATCTTGGTTAGAAGTAAAGTTCAATACACATTCTGTTTCACCTGGATTAATATTTCCAGAAAATTCAATAATTATAGGCTCAAAATTAACCATTGCTTCATCAGTGGAAATATTTTCAATTGGCATGGTATCATTAATAATATTGATATCATCTGACAAACAGCTCAGATTAATTTCAGGATTAATTGCTTCACCCCAATTATCATTATTATATAATACAGTTATGAGTTCAATGGTATCTCCAATGTATATTTCATCATTATCCATAATTATTTCAGTATCAACCAGATCAATTTTTGGAAATAAATCAGTTGTAACTGCTTTTAGTGCATCAACTCTTCCAGATCCTAATTTCCCTTGAATATAATTTTCAGGATTTACTTCATATATTATTGGATTAGCAGTTGCAACAATCATTGTATGAAGTTGCTCTACCATCCATTCTGGATGCATTGATTTCATCAGACCAGCAATGCTTGCTGCTACCGGGCTTGCCATTGAAGTTCCCGCCCATGATGAATAGCCATTACCATTATTCACACAACTTTCGATTGATTCTCCAGGAGATGCTAGGTCTACAGTCTGATGATATGTAGCCCAATGATTCCAGCCATTATTGGGGCCTGATGCGGTTACAGAAATAACATCATTATAACTAGATGGATAATGGGCTTCTTCTACATTTTCATTACCAGCTGCAGCAAATATTAATGCATTGTAATCATTTGCACACATACTAACCATCTCTTGTTCAAATAAATTATATCCACCACCTCCCCAGCTTAGATTAACAATAGAAAATCCTTGTGAGAAAAAACCAGCCTTAGCCGCATATAGTAATCCCTCATAACCATTTGATATATAACTAGGATCCTCAGATTCATTTGTACATTTAACTGACATTACACTACAATTAAATGCTGTTGAGGCAATTCCTGTATTATTATTTGTTGTTGCTGATAATAAACCAGCAACATGCGTTCCATGAGCCCAACCACCATTATTAGGAACATCTGGATTATTATCTCCATATGAGCTTCCAGATACATCCCATCCAACTAAATCATCAATAAATGTTGACATGTTATTATCCCAGTTATCATCATCTATTCCATTTAAATCTCCTGGGTCTAATACCCATTGACCATTTATATATTCAACTGTACGGCCATCACCATCAGCGTCTTCACCCAAATTTTGCCATAAATTATTTACTAAATCTGGATGTTGCCAATTCACACCTAAGTCAACTGATGATAAAATAATATCACGATTACCGGGTAAATCGCCAGCTGCAATATCCCAAATATCCCATGCATCATTTGAACGTATTTCATCGATATACCACTGATTATTATATCTTGGATCATTTGGAGTATAAAATGGTCTACGTTTATATTCAAACTCAACCAAATCAATTGATTCTAATAATTCTAATTCTGATTTGAGATTATTTAAATCATTTGTTTTACTATCAAAATAAATTCTATAAACACGAGAAAAGTCAATTCCGTTATAGATATCCGTTTTAGATGCAAAGTCAATCCATTTTTCTACCTTATAGACATTATTTTTACTAAAAAAATGATTGAGTTCTGGATTTGTTACAATACGATCTTCTGAATTGATTATGGAAAGATCATTTGTAGTATGGTTTAAATGAAACAATAATGTTGTCTCATTTAAATCCTTATTTATTGAAAACAGTGAAGAAAATAAAATAAGTGTTATATATCTATACATGATTAAATCCTATTAAAGTATATTTTAAATTGAGTTGATGTATTCTAAATATGCATCAACATAATTTTTACTGATAAAAATTTGATTTTAATCTATTTTTTATAACCTAATAGATTCACATTTGGCTGATAGATAATCAGTATTTTTAATTGTTATCCTTCAAGAATTATATTTACTACTTGCACAACATCTAGGACATTGACTACTCCATCTTCATTTAAATCCGCAGCTAAATCAAGTTCCTGTGACCCTAATGCAATATTAACTATCTGAATCACATCTAAAACATTTACTACTGAATCATCATTTATATCTCCAGCAAGACTATTACCTTCACTAATAAGCTCAATCAGTAATGAAATAGATTCACTTGCATTGGAGCTTATATTTAGGTACGCATTATATACTCCATCAAGTAAACCATTATTTTGTGCAATAATATTTATTTCATCGCTATTGCCTTCCATTAATTCTCCAGAAATCTCGTAATTATTTAATTCATTTAAGCCTACCCATTCTGGTGCCTTCTTAATGATAGTTGTTAAGTCCTCATGTATGTAAGTACTATTGTAAGCCATTTGCAAGCCAGAGTTACCTGTAGAATTCTGAACACCAACTGTTGCAGAATTCACATCTCCAATCATTGTACCATAATTAATATTAATTTCACCAGTTGCATGCATTACAATTTGAAAACTGTATATACTATTGTCAAAGTAGTTTGGCCAGTGAGATACATTATCAAACCACACAACCATTCTATCTTGATTAGTATGGTAATAGACATCACCTGAACAGGAATTGGTACAATTATCATTTGTTGGATTTAAATCATCCCAAAAACCCATGATAGATGATCTTGGTGCAGATGTTGATGGAATAGAGCCATTATCCCACTCGGTATTATCATCACCAAAGCCTACCCATCCATTAGGGTTAATAATACATTCATTATATGTTTCGCCATAGAATGGGAAATCAAAACCTAGTTGAATAGATTCTCCAGATGCATCATTAGTTGGGAAACTGTATAATGTCCCTACATCTGAGATGTCAATCCAATTTGGATCAATATCAGTTTCATTATCAGAGTCGCTCCAATAATTTTCATTTACATCAGGACCACCCATTGGATTCTCAAATTGACTAATTTTTAGTGAATATGTTAAAATTGACTCATCTTCACCGGTATTACTAATATCAATTGATGATACATCAGTATCACCATCATTTAAATCAAAAATTAAATCATTGGCGTTATAGCTTAATTCTGGATCAGGCAAATCAATAGCATCAATTCCATTAATAAATGAGGCCCCAGTGTTATTTGGATCAAGGTAATTAGACATACCTAGATTCCAAGAAGTTGATGTTTTTCCGTATGTATCATATGTGATTGAAGTACATGAAGCAGTACCTCCATAGAGTTGACCAATAATCCGTTGAGTAACACCATCAAAAAGAGGAGAACCTGAGGAGCCTGGTTCTGTTGTTCCATCTTCCCAATTATTTACATCCCAGTAATTTCCACTATTTGAAGCGTTATTATAATCAAATGATATTTTTTTAATATCACCAGATGGATGGTGAATCCCTACTGGAATACTAGGTGTAGACCCAGAAACATCCCATCCTGCATAGTGTACATTATAGCTTTCAGGTGGTGTTTCATTTAATAGCAACAGGGCAAAGTCTGATGATGAGCTATTAGCTAATAATGATGAACCCGATACGGTCATATTGGTTGGTCCATTCTGATTATTACAAGTGGGACTTTCATAATTAAACATAAAAATCCATGAGTTATTTCCCCCCAAGCAATGGTTTGCAGTTAAGAAATAAGGTGATAAATCTTGTGAGGTATTATTCACTAATGATCCTGTGCACAATCGAGATCCTCCAGAAGTAAGAATCATGGCTACAGATCGTATTTCGTCTCTCCAATCGTCTCCAACTGCACAATTTACATTATTGTTGCAACTTCCTGAATCGCCGTATCCACGCTCTTCATTAAAAAATACATCTCTATAATCATGGGCGACAATCTCAATACTAATTTCACCTGAAAACTCTGGAGAGGCAGGCTCATTATACTCTAAAATAATAGCATCCCCAATAACAGGAGCGGTAGAGAAACCACCATGAGGTTTATGGTTATAATTAGTAAATGCACCCAAAACCATTTCTTTATCATCTGAATAAACAAAAAATTCTGCACCTTCTGGAATATTAAATCTATCATATATTAGATTTAATGAATGAGCCCCAGGAGATTCAATTCTGAATTGCCAAACAGAAGACCCATCATTATGAATACTCCATGTTCCGTGTGTATTCATATTAAAATCAACGGAAATAGGATTTGCAAATCTATACGGTTTTTGTTCAGACGAAGTCCGTTCTACTTCATCTTCATCAATAAATTTTTGGATATCAAATGCTGGAAGTGTTTGAGTTTGAATATCAATACTTTGCTCTAAGCTAAAACTTTTTGGAGTAGATTCAATTGAAACTTGTCCAACTAATAATGTAAATACAATCATTATGTTAATTAAAAGTCTATAATTCATTTTCCTCTCCGTTCGGATTAATTTTAATCAATATAAATTTTTCTCTATGTAAATAAAAATGAATAAAATTTACAACATGTAACAGATTTATATTTTCAAGTTAATTATTAGAATTTATTAAGTCGACAGTAAATCCTTGAGATTTAATATCTTCTTTAATTGCTTCTAATGTTATTTTTTTATTATCGAACTGTATATTCAATAATAAAACACTGTTGTCATTACTAATCCATATTTCATGATAATCAATACCATTTAGATTTTCAATTATTGTATTGATTTCAGTAGTACACTCATCACAAGATAGATTTGTAATGACTATTGTCGAAGCGTTTTGTGTATTTTTATTTCTATTAAAACACGATATTGATGCAATAATAATGCTAAATATCAGTATTTTATGGAACAAAATATTTTTTTTCATTTTCAATGATATATGTAACTTTCTTTTAATGAATAAATTTAATAAATATTTAATATGTTCAAATTAATAATATTCAATAGTCATTTTAAAAAATTGCTACTGCTAAATATTATGATAGCATTTTCATTTATGTCTAATTGGACGTATCAAGCAGACTTATTAAATGCCAAAAAAACTAGTAATGGAGATCTTAAAGAGCTTATTGGCAACGTTATTATTGAAAAAGATAGTACTATATTAATGACGCAAAAGGCATTGATATTTTCAAATAACGAAAAATTTCAATTATTTGGTGATATCAAAATGATAGATAAAGAGAATATTTTAACATGTGATACATTATTCTATTTTTCTAATGATGTTGAAAATATTATTGCTTTTGGAAATGTTAATTTCGAAAACGATAATAATGTTATTAAATCAGATTCGCTTTACTATTCTATGGATAATGATTCAATTTCTGCATTTGGAAATGCATTTTTAAATCACTTAGAATCAACAATGACTGCTGCTAAGATTAATCTTACTGAAAGTAAAGGCTTTCTTGGAAATTCATTTCACGCTCAAAATAATGTTGTTATCAATGATAATGAAGTAATAATCAAAGGCTCCGAAGTTTTCTATATCGATTCTATCCAGCATATGACCATACTTGAAGATGCACATATAATTGATACCAATAATGAAATATTAGGTGAAAATATTTTTATTCAATTTCAAGATTCAATGATTCAACAAATTCTCATTGATGAAAATCCAATAATAAATAGAAAAATCACAAATACATCCTATGAATCCAATACTTATAATAATTTAATTGATATTATATCGGGTGAGTCCATAGTAATTGATTATATTGATAATAAATTAGATAAAGTCCACGTTATTGGTATGGCTAATTCTTTATATCATGTGATTGACGATAATTTATTAGAAGGAATTAATGAAGTATCTGGAGATTCTATTGTCTTCTTATTTAACAATGATGAATTATCAAAGATTAAAGTTAGTGGAGGTGGAAAAGGATTTTATACGCCAGAATTTCAAAACTCAAATATTGATTCTATTATTAATTATTTTGCAGAAAAAATTGATTACGACATTGCTAACAATATAAATCATTTTTATCAAGATGGTTCGATTCAATACCAGGATACAAAACTTAATGCTGATTATATGGAAATTGATTGGGATACTAATAAACTCAATTCTTATAAGGTCAACGATAAACAGCCAATCGTTCAAACTGATAAAAAAAGTTCTCCAATGCTAGGAGATACAATTTATTTTGATCTTATATCTAAAATAGGAATGATTAATAAAGGAAGAACAGAACTTAATAATGCTTTTTATCATGGACATGAAATTGTTCATGATAATCAAAATAATATTTATAGCTCTCAAGGCATCTATACCTCTTGTGATTTAGATCATCCTCATTATTATTTTCAAAGTCATAAAATGAAAATGATACCTGATAAATACATTATCGCACAGCCTATTATTTTACACATTAAGGGTTTACCAATCATTGGTTTCCCTTTTGCAATTCTACCCAACAAAGGAGGACAGAGACAAAGTGGCTGGATTATGCCTACATTTGGATATTCTGAAAGAAATGGAACCTATTTCCATAATTTAGGATATTACCATGTTTTAAATGATTATTCAGAAGTTAAAGTATTATCGAATTTTTATG
>PCCQ01000020.1 GCA_002731795.1 Fidelibacterota bacterium | reverse complement strand
TATCACAAAGCATGGAATCGCGGAGTAAAAATAATTGGTGCAACTTCACATTATGTAACAAAGGAATTGGATGAAGGGCCTATTATTTCTCAAGATGTAGTTCATGTCGATCATCATCAATCAGTAAAAGAGTTAATTAACTCTGGAAGAAATTTAGAACGCAACGTTCTTATTGATGCAATAAAAGCGCATATTGATTATCGTATAATGGTTCATGGAAAAAGAACAATAGTATTTAGTAAATGAATAAACAATTAAAATTATTTATCATTGATGGAATGGCGCTAATCTATCGTGCTCATTTTGCTATGATTAAAAATCCCCTTACAACAAAAAATGGGCAACATACATCTGCAATTTATGGTTTTGCAAATTCTATTTTTAAGTTAATTAAAGATGAGAATCCGGATTACTTGGCAATTGCAATGGATTGTAAAGAGCCTACATTTAGACATAAGATGTATAGTGAGTATAAGGCAAACAGGGAAGCAATGCCTGATGAGCTAGTTAGTCAATTATCTTTAATTGATGAAATGCTTGATAGCATGAATATTCCAGTTATTAAAAAGCCGGGTTTTGAGGCTGATGATATTATGGGTACTATAGGAAAAGTAGCAAGCGCAAAAGGTTTAACAACATACCTAGTATCTGGAGATAAAGATCTTATGCAACTTGTATCAGACAAAGTTAAGCTTTATACTCCAGCCAGTAGATTTAGTCCAACTAAAATATATCATGAAGCAGACGTATTTGACAAATGGGGTGTTATGCCAAATAAAATGATTGAGTTTTTAGCTCTTCTGGGTGATTCATCAGACAATATCCCTGGAGTGGATGGAATTGGTAAAAAAACAGCTTCAAAACTTTTATCTGATTATGGAAGTATTGATGAAATTGTAAATAATATTGACAATATAAAAAATAAGAGGGTAAAAGAAGGTCTTATTACTGGATCAGATAATTTAAATCTTGCTATTAATTTGGTTACTATTGATAATAACGTTGATATAGATGTTGAAATAAGTAAACTTAAAAAAAATGATATGAACAGGGATCTTTTGTATGAGTATTTTAATAAACTTGAAATTCATAGCTTATCTTCACAGTTAGATAAATTGTCAAATAATGAAACTCCTGAAAAAATTAGCAATAATTTTAAGAAAAAATATGAACTTGTTGATACAAAGAAAAAACTTGATACTTTAATACAAAAGCTAGATGATGAAAGTTTATTTTCTTTTGACATAGAGACTTCAGAGTTAGATCCTATTGAGGCAGACATAGTAGGTTTTTCAATTTCATATAAAAATAATAGTGGCTACTATATCCCAATTATTTTCCCTGAGAAAGATAGTATGTCTAACTATGATTTAAATCTAGTCTATGTTTTAAATTCGATTAAGAAAATTCTTGAAAGTGATAATAATAAAATTTGTGGCCAAAATATAAAATATGATAGTTTGATTTTAAAAAGACATGGAATTTCTCTTAGAGGTATTAGGTATGATAGCATGATTGCTGAACATATCCTTCATCCAGATAAGAACTCTTATAAATTAGATAATCTTTCTCTGGAATATTTAGGTTATGAAATGCAATCTATAGAAGAATTAATAGGATCAGGAAAAGATCAAATTTCTATGGCAGATGTACCTTTAGATAAGACATTGTTTTATGCCGCAGAGGATGCTGATATAGCATTGCAAATTTCAAATAAAACAATACCCTTAATTGAAAAAAATAACCTCAGTAAACCCTATTATGAAATTGAGCTGCCTTTGATTCCAGTCCTTGTTGAAATGGAGAATACAGGTGTATTTGTAGACAGAAAAATATTATCTGAATTATCAATTGAAATTGATAGTATGGTTTCGATATTAAAAGAACAAATATTTTCTATATCAGATGGGGAGTTCAATCTAAACTCTCCTAAACAACTTGCAGAAGTATTATTTGATAAATTGGAATTAAAACAAATTAAAAAACGAAGCACTTCTATAGAAGTATTAGAATCCTTGACTCATTACCACCCCTTGCCTGAATTAATATTAAAATATAGGCATCTTTCAAAACTTAGTTCAACATACATTAATGCACTGCCTAATCATATTAATAAAAGGACAGGACGTGTACATTCATCATTTAATCAGACAATCGCATCAACAGGAAGGTTATCCAGTACTAAGCCTAATTTCCAGAATATACCAATTCGCACAGAATTAGGTAAAAAAATTAGAAAGGCAATTAGAGCTCAAAGTTCTGATTCAGTTATTTTATCTGCTGATTATTCACAAATAGAGCTGAGAATTATGGCGCACTTTTCAAAGGAACCAGAGTTAGTCAGGGCATTTAATGAGGATTTAGATATACACACAAGAACAGCTGCATTAGTATACTCTGTAGATGAAAATGATGTTACAAGTGAACAAAGAAGATCAGCAAAAGTTGTTAATTTTGGAATAATGTACGGAGCTGGACCATTTAGGATGTCCAAAGAACTAGGTATTAGCATGAAAGATGCAAAAACACTAATTGAAACATACTTTAAAACATATCCAGGTATACAAAAATATATTACTGAAACAATAGAAGAGGCGCATATAAAAGGCTATGTCAGTACAATTAATGGTAGAAAAAAATACTCTCAATCATTGGCTAGTTCAAATATGAATGTTCAAAAGGCAGAAGAGCGTGCACTAATAAATATGCCTATACAAGGTACTGCTGCAGAATTAATTAAGGTTGCCATGATTAATATCCAAAAAAAAATTATATCAAATGATTATAATGCAAAAATGATTCTTCAAATTCATGATGAGTTGATTTTTGAAGTACCTAAAAATGAAATAGAAAATTTTTCAAAATTAGTTAAGTTTGAAATGGAACATGCCATGGAATTATCTGTTCCTCTTAAAGTAGAATATAATTCAGGACCAAGCTGGTATGATGCTCACTAAAAAGGAATGATTATTGGAAGCTTCAATTACATTAAAATCAATAGCTAAAAAAATCGATAAGGAAGTTGTTTTAGCTGATTTATCTATTGGTGTTGAAAATAATTCAAATCATGCCATTATAGGCCAAAACGGTTCAGGTAAATCAAGTATTCTCAAGATTTTAGTAGGTATTGTTGAAAAGGACGCTGGAATTGCATATATCGATGGAAAAGATATTAGTACACGAAGCAATGAAACTAGAATGATGACTGGATATATGCCCCAATACATTGACTTAGACGATGAAATTACAATATATGAAAACTTGTTTATATATTCTCAGTTGTTTAATGTATCAGAAGATAAAGCAAAATTAAGGATTCAGAATTTTTCTGAAATATTTGATTTTAAGGAATTCCTTTTTGAAAAATCATCTAATCTTTCTCTGGGAATGCTTAGAAGTATCCAATTTTGTAGAGCATTATTACATGACCCTAAAATTTTATTACTTGATCAGCCAACCAGCGGTATGGATCCACAAAATAAGCTTAAACTATGGAATATTATAGATAGAATAGGCAATGACAAAACAATACTTTTTAGTACACAAGATTTTAGTGAAGCGGAAAAATATGCTGATAGAATTTCAATAATTCATCAAGGGGATATTAAGATGGATGGTTCACTGGGCACACTAGTAAATGCAACCAAAGGATTAAATAAATTCGAAATAAGATTTAAACATAGTGTAGATGAAGAAATTTTATCAATATTTAATGATATGCCAACAGTTTTAAAGCCAACTATTAATGGAAATTCAATTGAGTTTTATTCCAATTCAAAAAACGATTTTTTTAAAGTTCTAAGACATGTAATAGACCTAGAAATTGAAAATATTGATATTAATTTCTGTAGACTCCTTGATTTATATTTAGGTTTAGTTGAAAATGGATTAGAGTAATGAAAGCATTATTAAGGCGAGAGCTATATGTATTAAAGTATAACTTAATTCCATTTATCTGCATATGGATGCTTCTTCCAATGGCTATTTATCTTTTCATATCTATACCATTTTCAGGTCAAATATCAATTGATGTTATCAACTATATAAATTGGTCATCTATAGGAAATGCTGTGTACTCCTCTTCAATTCTGGCATATTTGTTGTCATCAAAGTTGATATTAAAGTATAAAAATAAAACTAGTTTTTCTAATCTGATGCTTGCTGCACCTCAAACGAACTCACAGCATTTAGGGGCAATTGTCATATGGGCAAGTATGATAGGGCTTGTTCAATTTTTATTTTCAATTGTTATAACACAAACTTTAAATAGCAGTAATCTATTTTTCTTAGATAAGATTCTAATAATGATATATGGTCTTCCAATTATCATTTTCGTTTCAAATTTGGCTATTTTTGTCCATTTAATAGTGGATAGAAAATTAATCCAAACCTTGGTTAATTCTATTTTAATTATATTCTTCCTTTTTAGTTCTGGTTTATTTTTGCCATTGAATCAAGCACCCTTATTTTTATCCTATTCTCCATTATATCAAACGATAATTAATATGCAAAATATTATTATGATTAATTCATCAGTTATATATCCTTCAATTATTGTATTAGTATTATCAGCTATTCTTTTTGTAATTAATTTAGTTATTAGCTATAAAGTTTTAAGGAAGTAGACTTGAGTAATAATATTAAAAAAATTCTTAGTATAGATTCTGGGGCATCAAATATACGTATTGTAATTTTTGATGAACTAGGTAATACTATTTTCTCAGATAAAATCAATGAAGGAGCTAATATTGCAATTGATCGTGAAAATTGCACAAAACAGATAATAAAAGTCTTATCAGAAACTTTAAATAAAGCGAGCTTATCTTATGATGATATTAATCATTTTAGCATAGGTGTTGCTGGAATTTCAGATGAATCAGCTAGAGAATTATTATTTAAAAGATTGGAAGAATGTAAGATTTCCAATAGAACTCATCTCACAACAGATGTAAATCCAATATTTGAAATGAATTGTTCAGATAATAGTGCCATTTTAGTTAGTGTCGGTACTGGTGCTATTTGCTTAGGTAGAAGCATTGATGATAAAATAGAAAAAGTTGGAGGTGCTGGTTTAGATATTGACCCTGGTAGTGGTTTCTGGATGGGTAAAGAACTCTTAATTAAGTTATCATTTAATAAAAATGAAGAACATAATGAGTCTGAATTTAATGATTTGTTGAATATGACTCTTAATTCTTTTAATACTAAGGAGCTTAATTTAGGAATTGATCAAGTTATGCAATCAAATGATAGATATAGAAAAATAGCGTCATTATCAAGTGGAATTTTAGAACTTGGTGAAAATGGTAACGAGATAGCAATATCTATCATTCAACAATCAAGTCAACATATTGCAGATATGATTATTTTTCTTTGTGATCAGATATCATATATAAATGATGACCTTATTTTAATAGCAAATGGTAGTATAATGAATAATGAATTTTTTAGAAAATCACTTTCAGATGCATTGATTTTTGATTTTAGTAGCATAAAGTGGCTTTTCCCGAATATATCTAGCGCATACTATCCAGGTCTATTATCTGCAAAAATGCTAGGGTTGAAAGTATCTATTAATGATTTAATTGAAAATGGTGCCCAGCAATTGTGAGACTATATATATATATATTACTTTTGTATTTATTTTCATTTAATATGTTCGGTTCAACTACATCTTTTAATATAATAAAAAATCCTTTTTCTCATAATGTAATAAATAAATTAGATAAAGATGGTTGGAAACAGTTGGATTTAAAGAAAAAAATAGCCCAACTAATAATGGTCAGAGTAAATGGAAAGTTTTATAACTCAGAAAATTACTATAAGAGGAATTTAAAGAAATGGATTTCTGAAGATGAAATCGGTGGGGTGATTTCTTTTTCTGGTAATATCCATGGAACTTATTACAATGTAAAAGATTTTCAATCTTGGGCAAATACCCCTTTGCTTGTAGCTTCTGACTTAGAAAGGGGACTTGGTCAAATGATGAATGGAGGAACTCTTTTTCCTTCAAATATGGCAATAGCTGCAACTGGAGATACGACCTTAGCCTACAAACAAGGACAAATAACAGCCCAAGAAGCACTAGCGATGGGTATCCATGTTGTTTTTGCTCCAGTTATGGATATAAATAATAATCCAGATAATCCTATCATAAATTTTAGATCATATAGTGATAGTCCTGATTTAGTATCCAAGTTTGGATCCTCTTTCATAAAAGGTATTCAAGATGGTGGTGCAATTGCATGTGCAAAGCATTATCCAGGGCATGGTAATACTTCTACAGATAGCCATACATCTTTGCCAACTATTTTAGGCAGTAAGGAAGAATTTGATAAAATGGAATTATATCCATTCAAAAAAGCTATAGAATCTAATGTAGGCATGATTATGGTAGGACATATTGCAATGCCAGGCTTAGATCCATCTGGGCTACCAGCATCTCATTCAAAAATAATTACATCAGATATATTGAAAGATGAATTAGGATTTGAAAATATCATTGTTACGGATGCATTAGAAATGGGAGGAATAACAAAATCTTCATCAGCGGGTGAAGCATGTGTTAAAGCAATAGAGGCAGGGGCTGATATTGTATTATTACCTATAGATGTACGACTTGCGATACAAGCTATTTATAATGCAGTATTAAATGGAAGAATATCAGAGAACAGAATTGATCATTCAGTGAAAAAGATATGGATGATGAAAAATGATTTAGGTATTTTAAAAAATAAAACTAATAATTGGACTACTGTCGAGAATAATGTGGGGCTAAAAGATAATAAGAATACTGCCCAGTTTATTGCAAATAAATCAATAACTCTTGTAAAAAATACGGATGATATTATTCCTCTTAAGCCCTCAAAATTAAAAAATATCTCACATTTGATATTGACTACTGATGATGATGCTAATAGTTTTTTGAAAATTCTAGATAGGGATTTAAAAAGAACACATCGAAACGTAAATAGAATTTTTATTAATGAAGAGCTAAGCATAAATAGAATAAATAGTATAGTAATAGATTTAAAGGAAAGTAGCGTTGTAGTAGTTTCTATGTTAATCAGAATTAGAATGGATAAAGGTGAGTCAACAATAGACAGCAGCCATGCATTGCTGCTCGATCGATTAAAAGAAGAAGGTATTAAGACGGTAGGAATAAGTTTTGGTAGTCCCTATTTACCATCATATGAATCGCTTGATGCATACATGTGCACGTATGGATATGGAAGTATATCAGTAAAAGCTGCAGCGAATGCACTTTGGGGTAGAAGCAGTATTGATGGCAAACTTCCAGTAACCTTAAATAGTAAATATTTAAGAGGTCATGGTCTATCGGCAAGTAAAAGAAAATTTAGCTTTGATTTGAATCAAGATAGTTATGATTTGAATTTAGCCTGGGATGTAATTAATGAAGGAATCTCTTCTAAAGTTTTCCCAGGAGCTCAAGTTGTAATTGTTAAAGATGATAATCTTATTGCCCATGAATCATTTGGTGGGTTTACATATTTTGAAGATTCAAAAGAAGTTAATAATAATTCTATATATGATATTGCCTCAATTACTAAGATATTATCAGTTACTCCAGTTACAATGAAACTGATAGATCAAAAAAAAATATCTTTAGATCATACCATTGAACAATATTATCCCAAATTATATGGAACAGATATGGGCAAAATCTCAATTAAACACCTATTGACTCATTCATCTGGGTTAAAGCCATTTATAGAATTTTATAAACAAGATGCTAATATTAATCAAGAAGAAATGATTAGAAAAATTCTAAATACATCATTAGACTTTTTCCCAGGTCAAAAAAGTCAATATAGTGATTTGGGAATTATTTTATTAATGGACATTATTGAAATCATAACATCAACTTCATTAGATCAATTATGTAAGAAGTGGATATTTGATCCTATATCTATGAATGATACGAGTTACAACCCTGCTGATTCAATAAAATACAAAATTGTTCCTACTGAATTTGATGAATACTTTAGAGGGAAGCTTCTAAAAGGTGAAGTTCATGATGAAAATGCATATCTTTTAGATGGAATTTCTGGTCATGCTGGAGTTTTTTCAAATGCCTATGATTTAGCAAAATATGCTCAATTATTTTTAAATGAAGGTACTTGGCTTGGGACTAGAATTCTATCAGATGATATAGTCAAAAATTTTATAAGTCGTCAAGAAATTCCTCCAGGTTCTGATAGAGCTTTAGGCTGGGACACGCCAAGCAGAAACGGTAAAAGCTCTGCAGGTGATTATTTCTCAGATCAATCATACGGTCACTTAGGATTTACTGGAACCTCTTTATGGCTTGACCATGATAGAGATATTATTGTTGTTTTGTTAACAAATAGGGTCCATCCATCAAGAGAAAATTCAGGAATGTATTCTATTAGAAGGCAATTTCATACTGAAGTAATGAAAGCTATTTTATAAGATTTTGGATTTAATAGTAATAATAATATTCTTTTTATTTTTTATCGGAATAGGATTCTATTTTAGCCAATCAAACTTAAACTCCAAAGATTACTATACAGCTTCAGGATCTATACCATGGCCCGTTGCAATGTTTTCAATCGTAGCAACTGAAACTTCTGTTTTAACTTTTATTAGTATCCCCAGCTTATCCTACAGATCTGACTGGTGGTTTCTTCAGCTTGCCATTGGATATATTATTGGAAGAGTATTGGTATCTGCTTTTCTCCTTCCAAAATATTTTTCAAATAATATTGTTTCTATATATGAAGTTATAGGGAATTATTTCGGTCGACCAGTTCAAAAACTATCTTCAATTATTTTTCTTGTAACTCGTCTTTTTGCGGATGGAATTAGATTTTTAGCAACTGCTATTATTTTTAATATTTTAACAGGATGGGGTATAGTACCTTCAGTATTTTTAATTGGAGTAATAACATTGATTTACTCTTACTTGGGTGGCATTAGGTCTATACTTTGGATTGATAGTATACAATTTTTTGTTTATTTGTTGGGGGGTATCATATCTATTTACTATATATCTCAAAATCTTCCATCAGGAGCAATATTGAAAACATTTGGTAGCTCAATTAATACCATTTTCCATTTTGAAGGTTCGATTTTAAGAGATAGTAATTTATTAATAAATGGTATCATAGGTGGTACATTTTTGTCTTTTGCATCTCATGGAGCTGACTATATGATGGTTCAAAGATCTCTATCATGTAGTAATTTAAGTGCTGCTAGAAAAGCAATGATAGGTAGTGGAATTTTTGTTTTTATACAGTTTTCAATATTTCTTCTATTAGGCTCCTTGCTCACTGAATACTTTAAGATGCAAAATTTTGAATCATTAGGAGTATCTTTAGACTATGTTGATTCAAATTGGAATGTATTAAAAGACAGAGAGTTTCCGCTTTTTATTAATTATTTTTTAGACCCTGGGATTAGAGGAATTCTATTGGTTGGAGTATTATCTGCTGCAATGTCAACAATTAGTTCATCTATTAATTCACTCTCTTCCTCAACGGTCAGAGATCTACTAAATATTAAAGATGATATTAAACTATCAAAGACTATAAGTATATTTTGGGCTTTTGCTTTAATTTTTATTGCCTCTTTTTTTGATGAAAGTAATAACCTTTTATTAATCACTGGACTCAGAATAGCATCGTTCACTTATGGTATCCTTCTAAGTTTATTTTTATTAAGTCTCCTTAAAATTAAGCCAAAGGATATTTATATTATATTTGGATCATTATGTGGAATTATTAGTGTTTTTATAATGCAATCAAATGATATCTCCTGGACTTGGTTTATTTTGGTTTCCACTTTTGTCACAATGACAATATCTATTTCTTTATCACTAATTTTTGATTACAAAAGATGAAAAAAGTAATTTTCACAGTATTTTTATTTATAATATCCTGTTCATCTGCAGAAGTTACTATAGAAAATGGTATTGATCTATTTTTTGAAGACACATCATTTTACGAAAATAGTAAAATTGCATTAGTCATGAATCATACAAGTAAAAATAAAGATGGTATCAATTTATTTGATTTATCTAAAAAGTCACTAAATGTAAAAGCTATATTTTCACCTGAGCATGGACTCTTTGGAACTTATGAAGCAGGTGGTAAAGTTAAAAATAGTAGTATAGATGGCATTCCAGTATATAGTTTATATGGTAAAAATAAAAAACCCACTCCTGCTCAACTTGAGGATATTGATATAATCTTATTTGATTTACAGGATATTGGATCAAGATATTATACCTATATAAGTACTCTTACTTATGTTATGGAGTCTGCAGCAGAAAACGGAATAAAAATAATTATTCTTGATCGATTTAATCCACTCGGTAATAAAGTTGAAGGACCACAATTATATAATGAATTTAGTTCTTTTGTGGGTATGCACCCAGTGCCAATCAGGCATGGATTGACAATTGGTGAATTTGCAATATTGATAAAAGAAAATAATTGGATAAATGATGCTAGTAAAATAAACCTTGAAATTATAAATGTTAAAGGTTGGCATGGTGATTATGTAGAGCTAACTATACCACCATCACCAAATATACCTGATCTTGAAACTGCTATAATTTACAATGGTTTATGTTTATTAGAGGGAACTAATTTATCAGAAGGTAGGGGTACAGAAACTCCATTCAAAGTTTTTGGTGCACCTTGGCTTAATTCACAAAAGGTAATAGATATTGTCAACTCCCAAAATTTAAAGGGCGTACGTTTAGATACTATAACCTTTACTCCAAAATCAATTCCAGGTAAATCAGCATATCCTAAATACAAAGATTCTAAATGCAATGGAATTTCAATACATATTACCAATAAAAATATTGTTTTTCCATTAAAGCTTGCAGTGAGCTTCTTAAAAGCAATCTATGATACTCATCCAGAAAAGTTTATGGTTTCTTCTAATGGATTCTTAGATAAGTTGTATGGCTCAGATATTTTAGTTAAAAATATTTTTAATGGTTCAAGTATTGATGAGTTATTGGTAACTTGGAATAATGAATCTTTAAAGTTTAAAGAAATGATTAAACCATTTAGATTATATTAGAAATGACACTATTTGACTACAATATCGTAATCATTTACATAGTTTCTGTATTTTATTTAGGAGTAAAATATAGAGACCGATCCTCAGATTTTTCTAATTTCATGATTGCAGGAAGAAAAGTAGGACTTTCATTAGGTGTTGCAACAATGCTCGGCACTGAACTTGGTCTTATTACTGTAATGTATAATGCTCAAACTGGATTCAATGACTTTTTTGCTGCTTTCCATATTGGATTATTTGCACTTGTGGTAACAGTGTTTATTGGTATAACTGGAGTTGTAGTTGTAAAATTAAGAGAATTAAAAGTTAAGAGTATCCCAGAATATTATGAAATAAGGTTTGGTAGAAATGTAAGAATATTAGGGGCAATTTTATTAGTCATTGGCGGTATTTTAAATATGGGACTTTTTCTAAAAGTTGGAGCAATTTTCGTTCAAGGCATACTATCGGCTACTTATGGAATATCTTGGTTAGAAGGAAGTGAATCTAT
Source organism: Fidelibacterota bacterium (assembly GCA_002731795.1). Lineage (GTDB taxonomy): Bacteria > Fidelibacterota > Marinisomatia > SCGC-AAA003-L08 > D37C17 > TMED161. Next base: position 47,465 of record PCCQ01000020.1, on the reverse strand, counting down.
TCTTGCTATTATTATGACTATACTTTTAGTAATGGTCCTTTTATATACAATATTAGGTGGAATGATATCAGTTATTATTACAGATTATATTCAGTTTGTGGTATTATCAATTGGATTAATATTAAGTGTCCTATTTTCAGTTTATACCCTAGGCTGGTTTAATATTTTTAATCAGCTTGAGATACTTTCCTCAAATCCAAAATTAATTTATGATCCTTTTCAAAGCAGAGGAGGATTCTATGTTAGCTGGCAGCTAGTTCTTGGCTTTGTTAGTGCAATAATATGGCCAACAGCTATTACTAGAGCTTTATCACTTAAAAGTCCAGAAACTGTTAAAAAACAATATCTATGGTCTTCAATTTCATTTCTGATTAGATTTATGATTCCATGTTTTTTAGGTATTTGTGCATTTATATACTTCAATGGTAAGGTTATTGGTGGAGAAACTCTTATGATGATGCCAATGTATTTAGTTGAAATATTACCTGTTGGTGTTCTAGGAATTATGGTTGCAGCTATGCTAGCAGCGTTTATGAGTACGCATGATAGTTATCTTCTTTGTTGGAGTACAATTATAACCAATGATATTATTGATCCATTGACTGGTGGAAAACTTTCTTCAAAACAAAAAATTAAAATTAGTAGAATTATTATTATAATTCTTGGTTTATATATTCTTTATTGGGGGCTTGTCTACGACGGATTAGATTCTATATGGAGTTACCTTGGCATTACAGGTGCTGTTTACTTTACAGGAGCAATAGCAGTGATTTTATTTGGTCTATATTGGAAGAAAGCAAGTTCAATAGGTGCAGTTGCAGCTTTGTTAGGAGGCCTGAGTGCGCTTCTTGGGTTAGAGCCAATACGAAAATCTATTTCTATATTTTCAACATTTCAACCAGAGCAAATAGGACTGATGACTCTTGCTTTTTCTATGATTCTAATGATTGTTTGCTCTTTAATTTTCCCTGATAAAAAAGAAAGGCAAGTATGATAACTTGGAAATTGATATGGCAACTACTTTTTGTTATTGGATTTCTATCTTTCAACTTAATTTTTATTGTTTTTTCAATCAAAGGATATCAAGAACTCAAAGAATTATTAAAGGGGAATGATGAATAGCAATTATAAAAAGACAGTTTTTTGTTGGTCGATGTATGATTTTGCAAATCAACCTTTTACGACACTTATAGTCACATTTATTTTTAGTGCATATTATACTCAGGCAATAGCTCCTAATATTCATGATGGAACCTTTTTATGGTCAATCGGAATTGCAATAACTGCTTTATTTGTAGCTTTTGTATCACCACTGATGGGGGCATTGGCTGATCAAGGGGGATATCGAAAAATTTTACTTATATTTTGGTCGTGGATATGCATTCTTAGCACTATATTTTTATTTTTTACATATGAGGGTCAAATATATATTGCATTATTTTGGTTTGTGATTGCTAACATAGGCTTTGAAATGGGAAGTGTATTTTGCAATGCCTATTTACCTCACATCGCTCCAAAAGATAAGATAGGAAGAATATCTGGTTATGGATGGTCTCTAGGCTATGTAGGTGGATTGATTGCACTTATGATATCTTTATTTTTATTTGTCCAGCCTAATAAACCTATTTTTAATTTAAAGAAAAATAGTTCAATTAATAGTATTATAGTTGATATCGAAAATGTTGAAATATCTAATACTTTCTCTCGATTTACTATAAGCCCTTCTAGTCATAATGTAATTGATAGCATTCAGGTAGGAATGCCAATAAAATTAATTAATTTTGAATTAACCGACACATTAGCGTTCATGCCAGATTTAGTATATAAAAATGAAACTGAAAAAGGCACTGTTGCTGATATTGATCTAGATTCTCATTCATTTGTCATTTTTGGAAGTCATCCTGAATATATAAATCATAAAGATAGATCCATTCAATTAATTGGTAAGCCTTCATGGAATAATTATAATACAAAAGAGCTTGATTCTAAAACAGGATTTGTGCTTGATGAAAAAAATAATTTTGAAATTAGAGGTCCTATATACGAAGATGATAAGTATGTTGGAACATTATGCTATTTTAGAGACGGTAGGTTGAAGATAGTTGATAATCCTAATATAAATGAGATTTCTGTTAAAACTAGTGGTGAAAATATTAGAGGAATTAACCTTTTGGTAGCTTTGTGGTTTGCTTTATTCGCTATTCCAACATTTTTGGGTGTAAAAGATCATAAAATCAATGCTAGAATTTCTAAAAAGCTTATATACAAATCCTACTCTCAAATAAGACAAACATTCAAAGAAATTAAGCAATATAAACACATTGTAAGATTTCTTATCGCTAGGATTTTATATAATGATGGCCTGGTGACTATTTTCTCTTTTGGAGGTATTTATGCCTCTGGAACTTTCGGCTTTTCTTTTAATGAAGTTATGTATTTTGGAATTGCTTTAAATGTAGCTGCTGGCTTAGGGGCATTTTTATTTGGATTTTTAGATGATTGGATTGGTGGTAAAAATACCATTCAATTAAGTAATATAGGTTTAATAATTGCATGTGCTCTTGCAGTGTTTACTACAAATGTTACAGTATTTTGGATAGCAGGAATTTTAATTGGATTATGCTCTGGTCCAAACCAAGCTTCAAGCCGCTCTCTTATGTCAAGGTTTACTCCTAAAGATAAGCAAAATGAGTTCTTTGGTTTTTTTGCTTTCTCAGGAAAAGCAACTGCATTTATAGGCCCCATGTTATTAGGTATTTTAACTAGAGAGTTTGGATCTCAACGATATGGCGTAGCAATTGTATTAGTTCTTATTCTGGCTGGAGCATATGTCTTGCATAGCTTAGATGAAAAAGCTGCTGTTGGTGATTCAAAAGCTTAAAACAATAATTCTATCTGAACTTCTATAAATAATTTCAATAAAAATAATCAATGTTAGAAATTTTGTGTCATTTACTTAAAGTAATAAATTAATTAAATACTTTAAATTTTTAACTAAAGTAATACTTTAATTAATTTGTTGTAAATAATATAATTTATATCGTAACTTTATTAAGTTAAGCTACGGGTTAAAATGAGAAATATTATTTCTTTTATAATGATTTTATCTTTCACTGTTATATTCCTTTCAGCTACAACTGACTCTCCAACAAATATTGAAATTACTGTAAAATCTCTTGATATAGATAATTCTGATTTAATAAGAAAGTTAATTGATGAATTTGACCGATTAAGTGGAGTTATTCATGTTGAGTGCTCAATAAAAACAAACACTCTAATGATTATTTATGATGATTCATATAGTCTGTCAGAAGAAAGTATAAAAAATATTTTTTCTAAATGGGGATGTAAAGAAATAGATATATTTTATTCTTTAATTAATTGATCTTTGAATGCCAGTTTAAAAGTAAATGCGCTCAATGATCCTAGTAAACCAGTGATTCCTCCAATAAGCATTGTTGCGATAAAAGCACCAAGTAGTCCATCCATAGAAATGATGCCAGAAACTCTATCTATTAGTAGTTCTGCTCCATTGTAATAATTATATACAAGAATAGAGACCCATGGTAAAGCGCCACACACAAAACCAGCTATTATTGATTGGAATAGTCCTTTTGAATTGTAGCCAATAATTGTTGATAAAACCGAAATAAACCACCAGGGGAGTTGTGGTAATATTAAGAAGGATAGAAAACAAACAGCTATTATCATCATCATTATGATTTTTCCTTTGGGATAAATAATACGGAGGGACCATTAATCTCATCTATTGAGAATGGAAAATTAAGTTCATATAATTCTCCTTTTACCCATGATTCAATAAACTGGTCATAATAAATGCTTCCTGGATATCCACTTTGACCTCCTGGATAAATCCCATATCCTTTTGGCCTATCGCCTAATTCTACAACATATCTCCAACTTGGACCATGGGTTTTTGCAGTTGCATTTGGAATATTCCAATCACCCCCAGTGGGTAAATTTAAATTACCAAAACCTGGTATTTTAGCAAGGTGATGAATATCCGTTCCTCTATAATTTTGCCATTCCCATTTTTCACTCACCGGTCCTATTTTGCTTAATATATCATTTGTCTGTATGATAAATGTCTTATTAGCAATTATATCTAAATTTTCAATTTCACTTGTATTTTTATTGTCAAACCATTTGCTGTTAGGGTCATGTATGATTAAGTCTGAAAGAATTCTAAAATTTGGCCATTCTACATCATCATCTGCTATTCCTAAATCATCCTCCCATGTATTTTTAGCAATGCTTTTCATCCAGGAATCAAACAGACCTGGCATTTTAGAATTTGGATTGTAGAAATAATCCCAGTTCATCAAAGAATTGTAAATGAATTTTTGATCGTCTGAAAGTAAATTTTGATTAATTGTTTCTAGTAAACGTATTACAACTCTTTCTGCAAGAAGGCTTTTATTATCATTCTGAATTTCTTGTAGATCCTTGTAAGTTGCTTTATCGGTTTTTTTAAGGATTTCATCAATTCTAGCACCTCTAAATAATGGTGCGTAATTACCTGGAATGAAATACGGATATTTTTGATCAACTGGATTTTGGTTAGCTGAACTTAAATATCCTCGCTCAGGATTTAGTGAATGAGGTTGATGTGCAATTGGAAGTTTTTCTTTCCAATCATAAATAGATTTGCTTCCATCCATAATGAATCGACCTTGTAAATCCCATTTTGGAATTAGTTTATTAGTTTGCCATATAGCGATATCATTGTTATTACTTGCAAAAATAATATTTTGACCGGGACAACTAAAATATGAAATTGCTTCAAGGTAATCCTCATAATTTTTTGCCTTATTTAGAAGATAGAATGTCTTTGGTTCCATAGAAGGCTCTGAGGCTAGTCATTTCATAGCTCTTCCAATAGCAACTGCACTTCCGAATCGAGGCATTTTATCAAAAACATCGTGACTCATTATTGGTCCATGATGTGTCATATAAGTTGTATCAAAAACTGTTTTAGCACCTCTGATACTAATTTTTTCAATAGATAGCTCAATATTTTTCCATTGATTATCGTGAAGATATTCTTTTCGTGATTTATCTTTGTATGTTATATCATAAAAATCCATCACATCATTCATTCCATTAGTACTACCCCAGGCAATATCTTTATTATATCCAATTATAACACATGGAACACCCAGCAATGATACTCCATAAGAATTTAAGTTTGGTGCAACCAAATGATTTTCATACCAAATAGAAGGTAGTGTTAGGTTGAGATGTGGATCATTTGCAAGAATAGGTAAACCTGATTTTGTTCTATCGCCGCTTAAAGCAAAGTTATTACTTCCATTATTAGGGTTAGGTTTATATTTAATTCCATCTCCATATGGATCTGACATATATACCTTTTCTGGTTTAACAATCTTTATAGGCTCAAAATCCCACGAAGTTTCTCTTGGTATAATCGGTGATAATAATGGAGAATTGAAGTCATAGAGTTCCATGTAATCTTGCATACCAAATTCTTTTAAAAATTTTGTATGAGCAAGGTCATTTGTTGAGCCAGATAATTCCCACGCCATATACATATAAAGAAGTGCACATTTCCTTAAAGTCCATTGCTCAGGAGCATAATCAAGAAGTTTATATTCTATTGGGTATTGATCTATCGTTAATGAGTTTATATATGTATTAACCCCATTTGTATACGCTTTTAAAGATGAAAGCATTAAAGAATCTTGTTGATAATATTCTAATACGCTTTTCGCTCCTCTCATCATTCCTATCCTTCGTTGAAACTTATCATATTCTAGAGCTTTATGACCAATAATTTCAGATAATCTTCCTCCAGCTGCCATTACTTGAAACTCCATTTGCCATAATCTATCAAAAGCATGGAGATATCCTTGAACAAAGAATAAATCATGTTCATTATTAGCAAAAATATGGGGTACCCTACGGTCATCCCATATAACATTTACACTGTCTATAAGATATTCAGCAAAGATATTTTGATTAGGAAGATTATCAGACATGTGAAGAGCTAGATAACCATGGTATGGATTAAAAAATTTTCCTAAAGGAGGTAAATCACCTAGTCTATTATCAAAGATATGTATGATATATGCAGTTAAGGTTAAAACTGCAAAAAAAGTTAATTTCTTTAAAATATTTTTCTCCAGCTATTAAAATAAATTAAAAAATGATATTGTTGTTTAAAAGTTAAAAAGTTTAAAGTATTATAGAATATATAGTATCAATCGTATGATTATACGCTTGATGTTGTAGTATTATTTCAATAATTTATATAGTATCCAATTGGTAAAAAATGAGCATTGCTACTAACCGAAAAGCACGTCATGAGTATCATATACTTGAAAAGTATGAGGCTGGTATTGCATTAAAAGGCTCAGAGGTCAAGTCTATCAGAGCTGGTAATGTAAGTATTAAAGAGTCCTATGTGCGTTTTTTCAACAAAGAATTATTTATTGTTGGGATGCATATTGCAGAATATGAAAATAGAGGCTATGACGATGTGCAGTCAATTAGAAATAGAAAGCTTCTACTTCATCGAAAAGAGCTTAGTAAACTAAAATCAAAAATAGATGAAAAGGGCGTCACGATGGTTCCCCTTAGTCTTTATCTAAAAAAAAATTTGATTAAAATGGAGTTTGGTCTTGCTAAAGGTAAAAAACTTTGGGATAAGCGCAAGGACAAACAAGATAAAGATGTTAAAAGGAAAATTGATAGGAAAATGAAGGAATATAAAAATAAATGAAAATGGCAAGTTTAAATGAACAGATGGATATTATATCAGTTGGTATTGAAGAAATTGTACCCCAAGAACAACTTGAATCTCAATTGTCTAAGTCTATCGAGAATAATCAACCTCTTCGAGTTAAATTTGGTTGTGATCCAAGTAGACCAGATCTTCATATAGGACACGCTGTTTTACTTAGAAAATTAAGGCAGTTTCAAGATTTTGGACATACAGCAATTTTAATTATAGGTGATTTTACAGCGATGATAGGGGACCCCACTGGAAAAAATAAAACCAGGCCTCAGTTAACTATTGATGAGACAAAGGATAATGCTAAAACCTATATCGATCAAGCTACTATAGTGCTAAGTAAACAGAATCTAGAAATTGTTTATAATTCTGAATGGTTGTCAAAATTAGATTTTAATGATATAATTAAAATTGCATCTAAGTATACAGTTGCCCAAATGCTTGAGAGGGATGATTTTACTAAGAGATATAACTCAGGTAAGCCTATTTCACTTCATGAATTTTTATACCCTTTAGCCCAAGGTTATGATAGTATAATTGTAAAGTCAGATCTAGAGCTTGGAGGCACTGATCAAAAATTCAACTTACTTGTTGGTAGGGCATTACAAAAAGAATATGGACAAGATCCTCAGTCTATTATCACAGCTCCTTTGCTTGAAGGAACTGATGGTATTGAAAAGATGTCAAAGTCTAATGATAATTATATTTCACTTACTGATAATCCAGATCAAATGTATGGTAAGGTATTATCTATTCCAGATACTTTGATAACTAAATATTATGAGTTTTGTACAAATATTTCAAAAAAAGATTTAGAGTTAGTTAATGTTGATCTTGAATCTGGAAATGTAAATCCAAGAGATACTAAAAGAGCTTTGGCAAGGGATATTGTTTCAATTTATCATAATGAGAATTATGCTGTTAAAGCACAAGAAAATTTTGACAAATTATTTATTAGTAAAAAAGTACCAGATGACGTTCCTGAGGTATCTTTAAGTGCTGAAACTAAATTGATTGAAATTATGGTATCAAATAAAATGGTAGCTAGTAATGGTGAGGCAAAACGTATGATAAAACAAGGTGCCGTTAAGATAGATGATGAAAAAATATCTGATCCATTTATAATGATAGAGCCTGGGAATGAAAGCATCCTAAAAGTAGGAAAAAGGAGGTTTTTAAAAATAAAATGAAATCACGTCTAATATATCTATTTATGATTTTCTTCGTTTCTGCAGAGAATTTAAATGTTGACGAAAAATTAAAAAAACCACCTCTACCTGGCGAAAGTATATCACTTAACAGTAAATCTAAGTTTCCTCAATCAATTATATTTATAATTGCAGGAGGCGCGGGAATTGGTCAATATAGTCTTTCTTATTATTCAAATGATAACTTTCCCTTTAAGCAGTTCCAGAATGTTGGGCTTGTAGCGACTCATCCAAATGATGGTTTCAAAAAGGTTTCAGGATCTGCAGCTAGTGCGACTGCATTATCAACAGGGAAAAAGACGTATAATGGGGCTGTAGCAGTTGACCTTGATGGCGCTCCAATTAAGACTGTACTAGAAATTGCTAAAGACTATCAAATGTCTACGGGAATTGTATCTAGCTCTTCAGTAACAGATGCAACTCCTGCCAGTTTTTTAACCCATATTGATTATAGCAAAAAGGAAGCTGAAATTGCACGACAGATGGCAAAATCTAATGCAGATATAATATTTGGAGGCGGTGCTAAATATTGGAGTGATGATGTGCTTATAGATTTAGAAAAGCATAATGGTCAGGTTATTGTAGATTTAAGTGACCCCTATGATCCATCTAGAAGATTAGTGGGTTTGTTTGGTGCAGATGCATTAGAATCAAATTTTTCTGATAGAACTCCCTCTACTACGGACATGGCAAGAAAGGCAATTGAAATACTTGATGATAATACAGAAGGCTTTTTCTTAATGGTAGATGAAGCACAAATTGATTTAGCTGGATATTTAAATGATCCAAACTATATAAAAAGAGAGATGCAATCACTATCTGATCTTGTCCAAATGTGTCTTGATTATCAACGTGAACATCCAAATGTATTAGTTGTGCTAACATCTGACCATGATTGTGGAGGTATAGGCGTTTATGATGCAGATGATGGAAATCTTGACATTCAATTTTCATCTGATTATCATTCTGCTAATTTTGTTCCCATATGGTCTTCTGGTCCTGGAGCTGATTTTTTTGATGCGATGATGGATAATACTGATATTGGAAATCAGCTTATTAAATATGTTAAAAATAGATGATTAATAGCCAAATAGTAAAAACAGCATATGCTAATATATATTCAGAGCCTCGCTTTAACTCAGAAATGGTCACTCAAGCCCTATTTTTTGAATCTCTTAAAGTAGTTTCAGATCAAGATAATTGGCTAGAGGTTTCTCTGTGGGATGGCTATATAGGATATGTACATAAATTTTATTTATCGAATAATGATTCTTATGGTGAAAGTGTACTTAACTTGACATCTCAATATACAGATTTATATATAGATAAAAATTTTGAAACTAGTGTATTGACTGTACCATTTGGAGCCACTGTCAAATATTATGATGAGATTGAAAACGGTTATAAGATTAATATTGATTCTAAAGAATATTATATAAAAAAAATTATTAATAATCATGATTTAAGTAAAAGACAAAAAGTTTTAAATTACTGTAGAATGCTAATGGGTAGTCCTTATCTATGGGGAGGGAAAACACCTTTTGGATATGACTGTTCCGGCTTAATTCAATCTATTTATAAAATGGTTGAAATTAATTTCAGAAGAGATACATCTGATCAAATTCAAGACTCTCGATTTGCATCTATATCAGTTAATGATGCTCAGCCAGGAGATATTATATTTTTTGATTTCGAGGGTAATGGTGTTGATCATGTTGGGATTTGGTATGGGGATGATATGGTTGTTCATTGTAGTGGACAGGTTAAAGTTCAATCTATTCATGATGACTCTAGTAAAAAGCTTTTAGATTATATAATTGATGTAAAATCTTTGGGTGACTTTTTAGATGAATAGTATTTTGAATAGAAAAGTTCTTGTTTTGAATCAAAGCTATGAACCCTTAATGGTAATAAATGCAAAACGAGCAATTGTTTTAATCATTAAGGAGAAAGTTAAAATGCTCGAAAAATATAGTGAGAATATTCGTTCTGTTCAAAATTCTTTTGATCTTCCCAGTGTTATTCGTTTAAATTTTTATGTTCATTTAAAATACAAAGATATTGTTTTAAATAGACGTAATATACTTAAGAGAGATGATTATAGATGTCAGTATTGCGCTAAGCAAGCTACACCCCTTACTATAGATCATATCGTACCTAAAAATAAAGGGGGAAAAGATAGTTGGGAAAATTTAGTTGCTGCTTGTTCTAAATGTAATACGCGTAAAGGTGATACATTATTAAAACATATGGATATGAAACTTTTGAAAAAACCAAGAAAACCTTCAAAATTATTTCAGCTTCAAACCTATGTAAATAAAAAACAGGATAACTGGAAACAGTATCTATTTATGGAAGGATAAAAATTGGATACACCTGGAAAGAAAAGAGTTTTATCTGGTATACAACCATCAGGAGAACTATGCATATCAAACTATATTGGAGCACTTAAAAATTGGATTTCTCTTCAAGATGAATATGAGTGTGTATATTTAATTGTTGATTTACATTCACTCACAGTCGATCAAGTTCCTGCAGAATTAAGACAAAGATGTTATTCTTATGTAGCACAATATTTGGCATGTGGCATTGATCCAGAAAAAAGTCTCATTGTTGTTCAATCCCATGTACCAGAGCATACAGAGCTAACGTGGGTGCTAAATACAATTACATATATGGGTGAACTCAATAGGATGACTCAATTTAAAGATAAATCCAAGAAGCAAAAAAATATCAACCTTGGACTATATACTTATCCTGTTTTGATGGCCTCCGATATACTGCTTTATCAGGCTGACCTTGTGCCAGTAGGTGCAGATCAGAAACAACACCTTGAGCTATCTCGAGACTTAGCGATACGATTTAATGGTAAATATTCACCTACATTCACCATTCCTGAACCATTTATTCCAAAGCAAGGTGCTAGAATAATGTCGCTACAAGATCCTGAATCAAAGATGTCAAAATCGGATAAAAATCCAAATAACTATATTTCTCTTTTAGACGCTCCAAATGTAATAATGAAAAAATTTAAAAGAGCAGTTACTGATTCTGAGACAGAGATAAAATATGATGAAAATCGAAAGGGGTTGCACAACTTAATTAATATATATTCTGCATATACAGGTAAAACTTCTGATCAAATTGAAGATATGTACGTAGGTAAAATGTATTCTGATTTTAAAGTTGATCTAGCAGATATTGTAATTGATGCATTAAAACCCATACAAGAAGAATATAATAAAATTTACAATGACAAAGGGTATCTTGATCAACTTTTAAAAGAAGGCGCAGAAAAAGCCCGATATCAAGCCAGAAAGACTCTTGATAAGGTCTATAGAAAAGTTGGATTCATAAAAAGAGCAAGATAGTGATTGATAATAATTATAAAATTAATTTAGAAAACTTTCAAGGTCCAATGGATTTACTTTTATATTTTATAAAACGTGATAGAATTGATATATATGATATACCAATATCAAAGATAGCAAATGACTATCTTGAATATATATCTATGATGGAGATGCTTGATATTGATATTGGAGCTGAGTTTATTTATATGAGTACGGTTCTTCTTCAAATTAAAGCTCGAATGCTCCTTCCGAAAGTGATGGGTGAAGATGGAGAGGAAATTGAAGATCCAAGAGTTGATTTGGTTCATAGAATTCTTGATTATAAAAGATTTAAAAATGCGAGCAAAGATCTTGATTCTCAATATGAATCTCATAAGAAGAAATTTTCTAAGGGCATGAATATGAAGTATGATCCATCTCAAGATATTTCTTTATTTGTTTCTGAGGATGTTAAACTTTTTGACCTTGCTAGAACTTTTAAAAATATACTTGAGGCATTACCTGAAAATAATGAGCTAGATCTTGTAGTTGATCAGATAAGAGTTAAAGATCAAATTGTTTATATAAATCAAGTCCTTGACGAAAAGGGTGAGTTTATGCTAACAAGTCTAATTACAAAGGAATCAAGTCGTATTTTTGTAGTTGGCTTATTCCTTGCAATTCTAGAGATGATTAGAGATAATAATATTAAGTTTGAGCAAACAAAAACATTTTCTGATATTCATATTTCAAAGGTCACTAAATGAACGTAAAAAATATTATAGAAGTTCTTTTTCATTCAACTTCAAGTCCATTAACTCAAAAGGACTTGAATCATGTATTAGGTGATAATAAGATTAAACTTGAAGATATTGTAGAAGATATTAATGAAGAATATGAAAATTCTGGAAAAGGACTAGTGATTGAAAAGATTTCAGGTGGATATCAATTATTATCAAAAAAAGAATATCATTTTTACATCGAAAAACTATTAAAGGAAACCAAAAAACCACGATTCTCTTCAGCCGCGATGGAAACGCTTTCAATTATAGCATACAAACAGCCGGTGACTCGAATAGAAATAGAACACATAAGAGGTGTTGATTCTTCTGGGGTTATAAAAAATCTTCTTGATAAGGGTCTTATTGCAATTAAGGGAAGAGATGAAAATCTTGGAAGAGCCCTTCTCTATAAAACAACGCCGATGTTCTTAGAGCTTTTTGGCATTGATTCTCTTAAAGATTTACCGACTCTTGAAGAACTAACTGAGCTTATGGAAGAAGGCTCACAATCAACTGTAATTCAAGATGAGAATTAATAAATATCTGGCCCACTGTGGGGTCGCATCACGCAGAAAGGCAGAGGCTTTGATTTTAGATGGAAGGATTACGGTAAACGGCAGAATCATTAGAGACCTGGCGGTCACGATATCAGAGGGTGATAAGGTTAGACTGGATGAGAGTCTGGTGACAATCCCGCAGAATTTTGAGTATTACATACTTCATAAGCCCAAGGGATATATCTGCACTAGCAAGGATGAGCTTGGGCGTAAGAATGTTACAGACCTTATTAAGACAAATCACAGGGTATACTCTGTAGGGAGGCTGGATAAGGAGACCACGGGCCTGCTTATCCTTACAGATGATGGTGATCTTGCAAATAAGATGCTCCATCCACGATTTAAGCTTGAGCGTAAGTACTATGCTTATACAAAGGAGCAGCTGCACGCAAAGGACCTTGATAAAATAAAAAAGGGAATTTTTATTGGACCCCGAGAGAGGGTTAAGGCAGATATTAAGCATGTTGGCTTTGATAAGGGTAAGTATAAGTGGAGAGTAATACTTCGTGAGGGCAAAAATCGAGAGATTCGCAGAATTTTCTTGAAGTATAACCAGAAGGTCTACAACCTTCATCGATATGCATTCGGTGGATTTACACTTAAGGGTATTGATCGAAGCAAGAGCAAAAGAATTAGTAAAAAAGAAATTATGACCCGCCTCAAAATTTCTTAGCCGTTTAGAATCAAATTTCAAAGCTCCCAATTCAGGAGTTTTTTTTTATTTTAAAAATAGTATTTCCTATATAGGAAGTTATCCTTATATTACTGGGCTTTTTAAAGAATGGAGAGTCAGTGATAATTGCAATTGATGGTCCTGCTGGATCAGGAAAATCGACAACATCTAAACTTGTTGCAAAGAAGTTAGATATAGCCCACCTTGATACAGGTTCAATGTACAGAGCAATAACAGTTTATTTTATTAATAATAATTTAAACCTTAATGAAATAGATATTTCCTCTGTTATGAACTCAATCAAGCTTGAAGTATTAATTTCTAATGGTGAACAGTCTGTTTTGCTAAATGGAGATAATGTTACAAGTATGTTGAGAAGCAATAAAGTATCAAAGCTTGTAAGCAAAGTAAGTTCGATTAGAGAAGTAAGACAAAAAATGGTTAATATCCAACGTGAGATTTCACAGGATAAATCAATTGTCATTGATGGAAGAGATATTGGTACTGTAGTTTTTCCTAATGCAGAATATAAGTTTTTCATAACTGCATCAATAGAATCTAGAGCGCAAAGACGATTTGACGAACTAAAAGATAGTGATTCAAATCTTACTCTAGAGAAGATAAAGGAAGAAATTAAAAATCGCGATCACTATGATTCTACCAGAGAAAACTCTCCCCTAAAAAAAGCAAATGATGCGATCATTATTGATACTACTCATTTAAATATAAGTGGGCAAGTCAATGAGATTTTGGAAATAATTAACAATAACTAGGAGAATCCTAATAAATGACTTTTAACGAAGAAACAAACAACGAAACTAACCAAGAAGAAGTAATTAACGAAGAAGAAGCTGTAGCAGTAGAAACTGCAGAAGAAACAATATCTGAAAAGGGTGCACTAGAGAAAGTTCCAGAAGAGGAAATTGATGAAGAGACTGCACCTGAGGAAGCTCCTGTAGAGGAAGCTGCTGAAGAAGTCCCAGCTGAGGAAGCTCCAGCAGATGAAGTTGCTGAAAAGGAAGCTCCTGACGAAGCTCCAGTAAAAGCCCCAGTTATGGTAGATTATTTATCATCTGATATTTTAAATGTTAGATCTGTTTCGAAAGAAGAAATTATGGAAACAGATGATGAGGAAAAATTTGAACTTCAAGAAGATTTAATTGTAAATGTTAAAAGAAATAATATTGTGGTTGGTAATGTAGTTAATATTTCTGACCGTGATGTATTTATTGATATTGGATTTAAGACAGAGGGAATTGTTCCTCTTTCAGAATTCAAGAGCCCTCCAATTATTGGTAAAGAATTAGAAGTTGTTGTTGAGAAGTTTGAGGATACAAAAGGTAATCTTTTACTTTCTAAAGAGAAAGCAGACTTTATTAAAAGATGGGCAAGTATTAAAGATGCTTATGAAAATGAGACACTTATCAAAGGTATCATTATTAGAAGAATTAAAGGTGGAATGGTCGTAGACCTTGATGTTATTCAAGCGTTCTTGCCTGGTTCACAGATTGATATCAAACCAGTTACAGATTTTGATGAATATCTTGGAAAAGAGTTTGAGTTTAAAATTGTTAAGCTTAATGAAATGCGAAAAAATATTGTTCTTTCAAGAAAAGAAATTCTAGCTTCTGATCTTAAAGAAAAACGTAAAGAAGTTTTAGAGGAAATGCAAGAAGGTATGGTTCTTGAAGGAGTTGTTAAAAATATAACTGACTTCGGTGCATTCATTAACTTAGGTGGTATTGATGGTTTATTACATATAACAGATATCACATGGGGAAGAATTAACCANCCTTCAGAGAAACTAGAAATCGGTCAAACGGTNGAAGTAAAAGTTATTGANTTTGANCTTGAAAAGGTTAGAGTCTCNTTAGGTATGAAACAGNTAACAAAAGAGCCTTGGGCAGATATTGATGAACGATTNCCNGTTTCATCAGAAGTTGAAGGTAAAGTTGTAAATATGATGAATTATGGTTTATTCATAGAGCTTGAAGAAGGTGTTGAAGGACTTATCCACATATCCGAGATATCTTGGACAAAACATATTAAGCATCCATCTGATGTTTATGCCCTTGGGGATATAGTCAATGCAAAAGTTCTTAGCGTTGAGAAAAATGAGAAAAAAATATCTCTTGGTGTCAAGCAGTTAACTTCTAATCCATGGGATGATATTGAAACAAACTATAAGGTTGGTGATGTTCAAAAAGGTGTTGTTAAAAACATAACTCAATTTGGTGCTTTTGTTAATTTAGAAGATAATATTGATGGGCTTTTACATGTTTCGGATATGTCTTGGACTAAAACTATAAGGCATCCTAAAGATTTTATAGCAATCGGAGATGAAGTAGAAGTTAAAATTCTAGAAGTTTCAAGTGAAGATAAAAAAATATCTTTAGGGATAAAGCAACTTGAAGATAATCCTTGGGATACATTATCTGATGAGTTTGAGTCTGGAAAAACAATTAAGGGTACTGCAATTAAAGTTATTGATAAGGGTGTTATCTTTGAATTAGAACATGATGTTGAAGGGCTATTGAAAACAAGCGATAAAGATAGCTTTAAAATTGACCAGAAGTATGAACTTGTTGTTCAAGGCGTTGATGCTGAAAGTAAAAAAGTAATTATAATGGATGATGGTGCTCATTCATCTACTTCAGGATCTGATGACTCAAAAACTGATCAAAATATTGAAGAAGAATCAATGTCAGAAGAAACTCCAGCTGAAGACTCTTCAGGCGACAATGCAGAAGAGATGCCTTCTGATGAGGGCTCAGAAGAGAAAGAATAAAAACTAGGCAAAATTGATTGTACTAGGCATAGAAAGCTCTTGTGATGAAACATCTGCTTCAATCGTCAAAGATTATGAGATGTTATCAAATATTGTATATTCTCAAGAAATTCATTCTGAATATGGTGGTGTTGTTCCTGAATTAGCATCTAGAGAACATCAAAAAAATATAACTTATGTTGTAAATAGAGCTATTCATAAATCTAATATTCAGAAACATGAAATAGATGGTATTGCAGTTACCTATGGTGCAGGTTTAAAAGGTGCTCTTCTAGTAGGTTTAAACTTTGCAAAAGGAATGTCTATGGCTCTTAATATCCCCTATGTTGGAGTTAACCATCTCGAAGGTCATTTATTTTCAAACATTATGGAAAATACACAAATATCTTTTCCTTTTATTTCTTTAATTGTATCTGGGGGACATACACAGATATGGAGAGTTAATAAAATAGGCAATTATGATCTTCTCGCAAATACTGTAGATGACGCAGCGGGCGAAGCATTTGATAAGGGGGCAAGGTTAATTGGACTTTCTTATCCTGGTGGACCAGAAATACAAAAGGCTTCAGTAGGTGGAGATACAGAATATTATCCATTCCCCAGACCTAAGGTTAAAAAATCAAAATATGACTTTTCTTTCAGTGGATTAAAAACATCTCTTCTTTATAAAGTAAGAAAAATGGATGACAAAGAAGTAAAAAAGAATCTTCATCATATTGCTGCAAGTTATCAAGAGGCTATAGTTGATACATTATTAGATAGAATAAGTAGGATTTCAAAAGAAGAAGAGATAAATCAAGTTTCTATTGCGGGTGGAGTTGCAGCTAATAGTCGATTTAGAGAAAAAGCTGCAAAACTATCATCAGATAATAATCTTTCAATTTATTTTCCACCATTGAGTTTATGTACGGATAATGCAGCAATGATCGCTATGGCTGGATATGAAAAATTAAAAGCGGGTGAACGTTCTGATTTATCATTAGAACCTAATCCAAACCTTTCTCTCTAAATGAAATTTTATATACTTGGTCCTATTATTCTAGGATTAATTCTAATAGTGACATTTATACTATTTGTATATTTATATAAAAAGCATTTAAATGACAAAAAAGTTAAATCTTATTCTTTGCTTTTGTTACGAAGTATATCTCTAACTATACTTTTAATTCTATTTTTTGAACCATTTATAAATTACTATTCAGATAAAATAGTTGAAAAAAAAATAAACATATTCATAGATAATTCGAAAAGTATTTCTCAGGTAGTTACATCAAATGAAATGAATAGTTATATTGATAGTATCGAGGTGTGGGCAGATAATAAAGATTATAAATTAAGTTATTATACATTCGGAGAGGATTTAGTTGAAGGAGGTAGTGTAGATTTTACTGATTCATCAACAATATATACAGATGTTGTTAATAAAATTAACACTTCCCCAAAACATTTAAATATTTTATTTACTGATGGAATACAAACTCATGGATTTGGTCTATCTGATTTAATTTTAGATAATCCAATAAATATTATTGGCTTGGGATCTCTTGAAAATCAAGAAATATCAATTGATGAGGTTTTATTTCCTATATCTATAAATAGAGGCGATTCAATTAATATTCAAGTAATGATCAATAGTCTATTATCATCAAATACGGATTGTGTGCTGGAGGTTATGGATCAAAATTCATTATTATATAGTAAAGATATCACTTTAGCTGATGGAGAAAATTTTTACAATTACAACATAATGATACCAACTGAAAAAAAAACAGCTGGAAATTTAGATTTGACTATTTCAGTTTTAGCAAATTCAATAATTGAAAATAAACAGGACAACAGCTTTAAAATTCAGACTATTATTACTGATAATTATAAAAAAGTTTTATTTATATCAGGATCTTTAAATTCAAATACTCAGATAATAACGAATTTGTTAAATCAAATAGATGGTCTAGAAATTAAAAATTTATATAGAATAAATAATAAATGGAACATACCTATTGAAGATATAGATTTTACAAATATAGATTTAATCTTATATGACAATTTTCCACTTTCAAAATCAGATAATGAAATTTTCTTTTCATTGGAAAGGGATAAATTAACTAAAACTAAAAGTATGTTTTTTGAAGGCCCAGATTATGATTTTAATACCTTAAGTAATATTTTATCAGATAGAATAGATTTTTCTAAGGATGATGGGGATAGAAAAACCTTAAAAAATAAAAATAGTTATCTTAATAATTTAGTACCAGTAAATAAAAATTTTTTCATCAGCAATGACTTTAAAACCACCCACTTAAATTATTCTGATGAAAGTGTTGCAATTGCGGAGAGTGAAAATAGGTTTTATGTTTTTATTCCTGAATTATCAAAAATTTTCATTAATGATTCATATGATTTTTTTAAAGATTATCTTTATAACTTAATATTTTTATATATTGATTTTGGTAAACAGATAATTTTAGGTACAAATAAAACAGAAATATTTAATGGTGAAAATTTATATATTGATATCAACCATCCAGAAGTATATAAAAAAATGAATTTTGAACTTATTCTCGAAAATATAAAAAATAATGAAATCGAAAAGATCAATTTTAATAAGATTCAAAATGATAATAATAATCGTAAATATATTGACAATTTATCAAATGGAGAATATCTCATATCTGTAGAAGGATTATCTGATAATCAACTATACAAGAGTAATCAAATTAAAATTATCGTATATCCCAATATCATAGAATTAAATAAGTCTTACAGAGCTGTCGGAGAATTACAGATGACAGCATTAAAATCTAATGGAGATTATTTTGATATAGAATCTTATGAAAAAATAAATTCTCTTTTAAATTCAGCTATTTCTGTCAAAAAGAATAAAATTGAGCTAAATATTCATTCTTTTCATAAGTTTTGGTTTATTTTATTAATAACCCTTATACTTGAGTGGTTTTTAAGAAAACGGAAAGGTCTCCTATGAGAATTGTATTTTTTTTACTGTTTGTAGTTATATCAAATATATTTGCTTCTTTTAATTTAGAAAACCAGTTTAATAACCTCGGTTCTTCTTCAATTAAGACAGAATCTTTAAAGCAAAATTTTTTATCTGAACCTCTAGAGTCTCTTATAAACCCTGATGAATATACTTTAGGACCTGGAGATGGTATTTATCTTAATATTGTTACCGCTAATCAAATAGTAAATTTAAACTTATTTATTTCCCCTATTGGAGATATACTTATTCCAGTTGTAGGAACAGTATTTGTAAATGGGTTAACTATAAATGAAGGGTTTTCAGCTATACGAGACAAATGCCTTGATAAATATAATGATAGCAATATTTCAATTACTTTATCCAAAATAAAAGATTTTAAAATTCAAGTTTTAGGACCTTTTAAGGAATCGGGCGTTTATATTTCTAATCCAGTTAGTAGAGTATCTGATGTATACGAGCAAATATTAAGATTTAATAATGAGGCGTCTATATCAGATTCAAGTATATTAAGTCTTAAAAAAATATTGTCTCGTAGAAATATTATCCTTGAAAGAGACTCAAAGACATATCCAGTTGATATTCTAAAGTTTAGTATTACTGGTGAAGAAGAATTAAATCCTTTTTTACAATCTGGAGATAAAATATTTTTTGATCTTTTAGATAAAAATATAACTATCACAGGTGGAGTTAAGGCACCTGGTGTCTATGAGTATGTTGAAGGTGAGACAGTCTCTTCTATGATTGAATTAGCAGGAGGATTTACTTATGATGCAATAGATCAACAAATTGAGATATCACGTTTTATAGATACAAATTTAAGGTCAGAAATAATTAGTAAAGAAAATTTCAATACGATGATTTTAAATGCTCAAGATTTAATTAATGTTAAAGTTAAAAATAATTACAAAAAACATAAACTAGTAGAAATTAAAGGAGAAGTATTAAATCCTGGATTTTATTCAGTTGAAGAGGGAAAAACAACAGTTCGAGATATTATTGATAAAGCAGGTGGATATTCTTCACTTGCAGATCGAAATAAAATTTCTATAATGAATAGTACCAGTTTTGATGAAAAAAGTAATTTAGATAATGAATCAACCTTTTTATATAGAAAAGAATTCCATGATTATATACATAAATCTTATGAGATTAATGAACTCAATCAGCTTATTCCTATAAATGCATATGGGGAAATACAAGTAAAAAAGATTTTAGATTATAATGTTTATGATGGATATTTTATTGAAATTCCCAAAAACTTTCCATTCATTGAAATTTCAGGAGCTATTAAATATCCAGGACTTTATCCATTTAGTAAAGATAAATCTTTAAATCAGTATCTTAGAGATGCAGGAGGCATCACAGAGTCTGAAACTAATGATATATATATCATTAAAAGAGGTAGCGGACAGCGAATTAATTATAAAAATATAGATAAACTGGATAGTGGAGATATTATTTATATAGTTCAAAAAATAAACCTTGATAAAAATACCAAATTAGAAAATTCAATTATGATTGCTAATGGAATTACTTCAACTTTGAGTTTTATTATTTCACTTATTGTTCTTTTAGGAGGATTTAATTAATGAATAAAGAAAATGTGGGCATTATTGAAGTCTATCGAGTATATAGAGATTATGCTAAGCAAATTTTTTACATAACATTTTCAATATTTACTTTATCTATTATTTATAGCTTAGTTGCAACACCCTTATATAAATCATATGTATCAATTTACCCTACAAATAATGATAGCAATCTTCCAAGCTCATTTGCAGGATTAGACGGAATAGCCTCTACATTCGGTTTTAACCTTTCAGGCAGTGATGCAAGTACGTTTAATTTTCCAGATATTGTTAACAGTAGAAGGTTGAAAAAAGAAATAGTATTAAAGAAATGGGACTCTGAGCTATATGAGAACCCAGTTGATTTAGTTGACTACTGGAAATTAAACGAACCAAGTTTTATTTCTAATATTTTTTCTCTTAAGCCAACCCCTCAAGATCATCTTCAGAATTTGGCTATTGATCATTTGTCAACATTGATGACAGTATATGAACATGAGTCTGGGATGATAACTATTTCATTGTTAATGGAAGATCCAACTATAGCCGCAAAAATTGTAAATTATATATCCGACTGGATTCAAATTTATATATCAGATGAAATGTCATTTAAAGCAACAAAAAATAGAAAATTCATAGAACAACAGTTACTAAGTGCTAAGGCTGATTTGTATGATTCTGAAGAAGAATTGTCAGAGTTTATGAAAGATCATCCTTTATCAGAAGAAGGTCCAGAAGAGTTTACTGAAAGAGCTCGGTTAATGAGAAATATTGAGGTAAATACTCAGGTATATATAACACTTAAGCAACAATATGAATTAAATAAAATTGAAGAACTAAAAGAAAGACCTGTATTAAATATTCTTGACACTGGTGATGTAGCTACTGAGAAATCTAAGCCGTTACGCACCTTAATTGTATTAGCTAGTACATTTATTGCATTTTTCTTTTCTGGTTTTATGATGTATTGCTATGATGGAATATTTAAAAAAGGAACTAAAGTTTAGTACCAGTTTATTTTGATTTCTATAAGCAAAACTTTTCTTCTATTTGCAATAATTTTATTACCATTTAATTATCTTAATGTTATATATAATTTTTCTGTAAGTGATTTATTTTTCACCATCGCATTTATTTTTGCTGTTGCATTTCAAATAAATCATAGAATCTCACTTAAATATCTAATTAATAATAATGATTTTATATTACCCATAGTGATATATTCTATTGGATTTTTCATATCAGTTCATTTTGCATTTTCTCCTATGGATAGTTTGCTATCATATTTACAGATAGTTTTCATTTTTATAGTAATATACTATGCACTTTATTTGCAGACTTTATCAAGTATTTATATTAAATATTTACTTTATACCCTATCCCTAATAAGTGGAATAATTACATTAGGAATTTTTATTTTCTTTATTACTGGAATTGATTATTCCTATGGCCTTCTATTAGTTGAACAGGGATGGGGGATGATTAGATTTTCGTATGGTGCGATGGAGCCAAATATTACAGCAAGAATTATGGCGCAATCCATACCAATATTGATGTTTGTGTCTTTAGATAAATCAAGTTACCTTTTAAAAATAATTAATTTAGTATTCATAGTCCTGCTTTTGGCTGTTATCGTTTTAACTGCTTCTAGAAGCGGTTTTTTAATTCTTTTAATTGGCTTAATATCTTTTTTAATTTTTTATTATAAATACACACAAAGCTATAATCTATTTTATACTATATTATATTTATTTTGCTTTTCAATTGTTCTATTTTCCATTTATAATTCTTTTCCAAGTTTTTTTGAAAACTCATTTTCTAGATATACTACAATCTTTGATGCAACTAGATCTGCCTCTTCACAAGAACGCTTATTAGTTCTTAACAAATCTTTTGAATTAATTAATAACAATCCATACCTTGGATATGGATTAAGTAATTCTCAAAATGTAACTGGAATAGCTGTTCATAATTCAATTATAATTTCATGGCTAGAAAATGGATTTTTCGGCCTCATTGGCTATACAATGCTATATTTTATTATTATTTTTTATGTTGTCAAAGCCTATACAAATAACTTTTATGATAATGGAGTAATTATGGTTTTATCAGTCATTTCTGTTATGATGATATCTGGAGACATGTTTATGGCAAATTCATATAAAAGATCTTTGTGGGTTCCTGCAATTTTGTTTGTAGCTTATTCAAGACAAATCTTAAACAGAAAAATTAATATATGAAATTATTTGATTACGTAAGTAGAACATTTTTAGTAATGGCATTTGCAATGTTATGCTCATTTATTGCTACTTTAAAGTTAGGAGAAGTTCTAACTATGGAAAATTTCGGTTTTTTTAATTTATTAAAAAGAATTTTTCCTATGGGTGCGGCAATCATCCTCTTGGGAATAGATAAATCTTATATCAAATATTTTTCTAAAGTAGATAAAATGAAGATTTTTCATTTTCTTTTACCTCTTATTTTATTTAATTCGATGATTTTAACTTTAATAATAGGTTTTCTTTATGATTTCAATGGATATGATTTATCAATTTTTATCTGTTTGGTGATATTTTCTTTTACGTTATTTTTAACGTCATATTCGAGGCTAAAAGATGAATATGCTACAGCTCAATTTATTCAAGCAGGTCATAAGATTATCTTTTTTATTTCAATATTAGGAATCACGGCATATTATGATATCAACTCTATCGAAATTATAAATATCTTTTTATTCGCTTTTTTATTACCATGTTTGTATTTTTTTAAATATTTATATGACGAGAGATCTATAAATGTGTATATCCCAACTAAAGAATTTAAAAAAATAGTTTCATTTGGTTTTTTATTTTTTTTGGTAAATATCCTAAATCTGATGATCGTAAATATGGAAGGTTTATTTATACCCTATTATTATGGTCAGGAGGCAAATGGTATATATAGTGGGTTAAGTTTCATTTATATTACAGTATTTGTAATGATTGGCACATCCATTGGTTACGTATTATTCCCAATGCTATCCAAAAAAGAAGAAATTAATCTTAAGAGCTTATTTTTTTATACATCTGTTATAGTTTTTGTAATTTCATTTATTTTTATCTTTTTTGGAGATTCTATAAATAGTATAGCTTTTAAAGGGAAATTTGATTATTTCAGAACTTTTAAAGTTGATTTAATGATAATCTTAATTGGAGCATTACAATTCATTAATGGTTTATTCCATTGGTTCATACTGGGACTTGGAACTAAAAAAAATATTATTGATTATCTAAAAATAATAATTTTAACATTAATCACTTATTTTTTATCTGTAGTTTTTATAACAAATTTTTTTAATCTTGGTTTTCTAGGTATCATACCAACTGTTTTGGTCGCATGGATATTTAAAGTTTCTATTACATTTTATTTTATATTCAAGACTAATATTATATCTAATTATCTAAAGTATTAATTATGAAGAATTATCTATTTTGTTCACTTTATTATAAAAAAGATATCATAACTGGTGCTAATAAAAGGTTTGAGAATTTCATTTACCATTTTTCTAAATTAATATCTTCAAATGAAAAAATCATTGTAGTAGTTAAAAGTGGTAATATACCCATTAGGTTGGCTGAAATAAGAAATATAACATTTGTAGAAATTCCAAAATTTAAATTCTTAGATAGATTTCAATCCTATATATGTCTTGGAAGATTATTTTCTAAAAATAAAGAAATGGTTATCGTTAGTGATTTTATGCCAATACCATTAAAGTCTTTAATGAAGCATAATCATTATCAGTTGATTCATGATGTAAGAAACTTTACGATTTATCAAAGAACTAAATTATTAAATACTGCTCATAAAATTCAAAAGTATCAATGGAAAAAAGTTAAGAATATAATGACAGTAAGTAATTTTTCGAAATCACAAATTATTAAAGAATGTGGAATTAAGGATAAAAATATTTTTGTTTCTTATAACGGCTTAGATGATATTTATTATAATAAAAAACCAAATAATAAACGAGATATAGATATCACTTATATAGCGACATTTGAAAGAAGAAAGAATCATAAATTCCTAATCGATGCATTAAGTCATTATTCAGGTAAAAATGATCTAAATGTCTTATTGATAGGCAAAGATCTTGGCTTAATGGATGATATTAAAAACATATCAAATCAACTTGTAAAGGTAAAAGTCAGATTTGAAGACTCTATTGATAGTGAAAATCAAATAATTGATATTTATGATAGAACCAAGCTTTTTGTCTACCCATCTTTATATGAAGGTTTTGGTATGCCTCTAATTGAAGCTATATCGAGAAATTGTAAAATTATTTGTTCAGACATACCTGTTTTCCGTGAAATCGCCGGAGATATTCCTGATTATTTTAATCCTAATGAATCGCCTAGTGTCCTAACAAAAAAAATTGAAACAGCATTAATAAAAAATGCACAAAAATTTTCATCCAATATTAATTTTATAGATAATTATAGATGGAGTAATATTGCTGAGAAATTTTACTTACATGTTAAAAATCAAAATTGAAAAACTATTAATATTAATTTTGTCTTTTAGCTCTTTATTTAGTTTAGAGATTAATCCTTTCATATCATATATATACGATTCTGATACCGATTTATATGTAAATGAAAATCAAAATTTACATAGGAATTCCTTTGGTTTTAATATATATCATAGTCAAAATAACTTGTATTTAGAATCGCAACTATCTTATCATTTATTTACAGGAATTAATGAACGTCCTAATTCATTTAATTATCACCCAGGAATAGGGTATATAGAAAATAATCCTGGTTTAGATTCAAATCAATTTAATTTTTTCTTAACATCATTAACGATTGAATATAGTTATGAAAAAGTTATGTTTTTTTTGGGCTTTAATAGTCAAACTTGGGGCCCAGGATTCAATAAAATTATATTATCTGACAAATCACCACAATTTTTTAATTTTGGCTATGATTGGAACTTATCAAACAATTTCTCTTATACCCATCTTTATGGAAGATTAGAAAGTCAAATTGAAGATTCATCTTATATTGAAATTTATAATTCAGATTCTAGCAGAATACCGACACTTCAGAGGAGTATTAATGCACATAAAATTAATTATCTGCTATCTGATCAAGTAACAATTTCACTTTATGAAATGATTATATATGGTGGCAATAGATCCTTTGAACCATATTACTTCCTTCCATTAATTCCTTTTTTACCAACACAAACCTTTTTAGGTGATTTAGATAATGACTTAATAGGCATATCAATAGAGTTAGAATTGCAAAATAATTCGCTATATACATCTTTAGTAATAGATGAATGGACTCCTCCTGATACATTTAAGAAAGAACACAAAAATTGGTTTATTTATCAGTTTGGCATTGATATTGAAACCAATCTTTTTAATGAAAAAGGTCAATTTATATTTGAATATTTACATTCAGACAATAGGGTATATAGACATAAATTTGCGATAAATGACTTTTATTCATATTCTTATCCATTAGGATTCTGGGCTGGTCCACACTCGTCACAGTTGTTCTTCTTTTTTGAACAAAGAATAGGTAAATATGACTTAACAATTGAGTATTCAGATTCTAAAAGAGGCGAATCTAAATATGGTTATAATAACAATTTTTCACAAAGATATTTAAACGGATTTGAACAAAAGAAGATTTACAAAGTAGGTTTGTCATATAATTACAATAATCAAATACTTTTAGACTTTTCATATTCTATAATTGATTGGGAAAATGCAGGTTTTGATCCACTTAATGTTAATATTAACACAATAGACGTAGTTAAAAATAATATCCAAATATCAATTAATTATCTTTTCAAAGAATATGAATTATAATTGTATATTACCCCTCATATTTAAGAGAAATAACAATTGAAAATTAATTTAATATCAAATACTTCGTGGTATTTATTTAACTTTAGAAGTTCTTTAATTAAGCGACTTATTGTAGAAGGACATGAAGTAAATGTCATAGCACCATTTGATAATTACGTTGATAGATTGGTTAAACTAGGCGCTAAATACCATGAGGTTAAGCTAACAAGGTTTAAAAAATCAATAATATTTGATTTATATTTTATTTTTAAACTTATAAGATTTAATCAAAAAATGAGGCCTGATGTTGTACATCATTTTACAATCAAGCCCGTCATATATGGTAGTATCGCAGCTTGGTTTTCTCCTAAAATGAAAGTTATTAACTCAATCCCTGGCCTTGGTTTGTCTTTTAATATTATCTATAAGAAAAAATGGATAAATCGATTTATTATGTTTCTATATAGATTGGCATTTAAAGATAATCATATAATTATATTCCAAAATCCTGATAACATGAACTTCTTTATAAAGAATGAAATTTTAAATTTTGAACAATGTCATTTAATTAAAAGTTCTGGAGTTGATATTGAAACATTCAATAGAAAAAATGTTGAAAAGAAAGATGATCTTGTAAGATTTGGAATAATGTGTCGTATGATATGGAGTAAGGGCATTGAAGATTTCGTCGAAGCGTCCAAGATTGTGCATTCAAAAAATCTAAATACCGAATTTTATGTTTTAGGTAGTCCTGATCCACACAGTCCAGATTCAGTATCCTATGATTGGCTTCAGCGACTAAATTCTGAGGAACATCTCTTCTGGCTTGAACATAATGATAATGTCAGGGATTTTTTGCAAAAAATTGATGTTTTTGTTTTACCCACCTACTATCCTGAAGGCCTTCCAAAATCTCTCCTTGAAGCAGCAGCAATGAAATTACCTTTAATAACAACAAATACACCTGGATGTAAAGAAGTTGTCAGGGATGGATATAATGGATATTTAGTAAATGTAAAAGATCAAATTGATTTGTCTCAAAAAATGTATAAAATATCTAAAAATAAAAAAGATAGAATATCAATGGGTGAAAATAGCAGAAAAATAGTTGAAACAGACTATGATGTAAAAATAGTTAATGATAAAACAATTAAGCTTTATAACTTATAACATGATTACATTAAAAAATATCAGAGAAAACCAAGATTTAATATCAAAAAAACTTAAAACTAAAAATTTTGAAGTTAATAAGATAGAGAAATTACTTAATAAAGATAGTGATTGGAGAGAAGGATTAGTTCTTGTTGAAAAATTAAAAGAAAAAAGGAATTCTGCTTCAAAACAGATATCAATTTTAAAAAAAGAAAATAAACCTGCGGATGACTTAATAAGTGAAATGAAGAATGTATCTTCAAAAATCAAAGAAATTGATAGTAAAAATGTTGAGCTAAAGATTGAAATTGATAATTTACTTTTAGATTTTCCTAATATTCCTCATGATTCTGTTCCTCTAGGTTCAGATGAATCATCAAATAAAATAATTCGAACATGGGGTGAGAAGCCAAAATTTGAGTATGAAATTAAAAGTCATATCGAAATATCTGAAAAATTAAATTTATTAGACTTTAAAGCAGGTTCAAAAATTTCTGGATCTGGATTTCCAGTTTATATTAAAAATGGTGCAAAATTAGAAAGATCATTAATTAATTTTATGTTAGATATGCATGTAGAAAATGGATATGATGAAATGTTTCCTCCTTTTCTAGTTAACTCTGATTCTATGCAGACAACAGGACAGATGCCCAAATTTATTGACGATATGTATCAAATACCTAAGGATCAACTCTTTTGTATACCAACTGCTGAAGTCCCTGTCACAAACTACTATCGATCAGAGCAACTTGATGAATCAGAACTACCAGTTAAATTTGCTGCATATAGTGCTTGTTTCAGAAGAGAAGCTGGTAGCTATGGTAAAGATACCCGTGGATTGTTAAGATTACATCAATTCAATAAAGTTGAATTAGTTAAGTTTGTACACCCCGACAATTCTTATAATGAGCTTGAGTCTCTTTTAGAAGACGCAGAAAAAGTTCTACAGTCTTTAGGTCTTCACTATAGAGTTATTGAATTATGTACTGGTGACTTATCTTTCTCTGCAGCCAAATGTTATGATGTAGAAGTGTGGTCACCATATGAAAATAAATACTTAGAGGTTTCAAGTTGCAGCAACTTTGAATCCTTCCAAGCAAATAGAGGATCTATAAGATTTAGATCATCAAAGACAGGAAAAATGGAGTTTGTACACACATTAAATGGTTCAGGCGTCGCAACCCCAAGATTACTTATTGCGTTAATTGAAAATTATCAGCAAAAAGATGGAACGATCAAAATACCTAAGGCTTTGCAGAGATATATGAATATTTCAGCAATAGAAGACTAAATATGAAGAAAATATTATTTATTATTATTATCTCTACTTCAATCATCTTACCACAAAATATTTTAAAAGTTTTCAATAATAAAGATAAAGATGATTCTAAAATTGATTCAATTATAATACCTGAAATTGATTCAACAGAAGTTTTCCGAAATATAAAAGACTCTTCAATGATTTTCATTGAAGAAAATAATTTAAATCAAAATATTATAAATGAACAAAAATCTGATACAATATTAATTAAAAATACATTGTTCGAACAACAAATAGCAGAAGCTCATTTTTTATTTGCAAAAGGTATGGTTGCTGATCATACAGGAGATACTCTAAAAACAATATTTAACTTTAAACTCCTTTTCGAATCACTTGCACAAGTTGATGAAATGAATGAGATGGACGAGTTTGAAAAAATAACTTACAATAAATTATTGGATACTGCGGTTAACTATTTTGAAAAAGCACATACGGTGGACAAAACAGAGTCGGGTCTTTCGGTTGCTTTTCTTAGAGATAAACTTGATAATTTTATATATGATCAAAAATTAGATGATTTAGAGTTTGTTGATGAGACAGTTGAGATTATTGAAGGGCATATTCCTATTACTTATAATGGAAAAGTTCATAGTATAATTAAATTTTTTCAAAATCAAGGCAAAGTAAGTATTCAAAATTGGCTAAATAGAACCAATAGATTTAAAAAAATAATTCTACCTATTTTAGAAGAAGAAAATGTTCCTCCAGAACTATTTTATTTAGCTATGATAGAAAGTGGATTAAATCCAAATGCATATTCTTATGCTCATGCATCAGGTGTTTGGCAATTTATTTCATCTACTGGAAAAATGTATGGACTTGATAGAAGTTATCATATTGATGAAAGACTAGATTTTGAAAAATCTACGAGAGCAGCTGCAGCCTATCTTAAAGATTTATACGCAGAGTTCGATGATTGGTATCTTGCATTTGCTGCCTATAATTCAGGATCAGGAAGAGTTAGAAAAGCAATTAGGAGACACGGTACGAGAGACTATTGGAAACTATATAGTTTACCCAAAGAGACTAGGAACTATGTTCCAAATATCATGGCAGCAATTTTTATTTCAAAAAATCCGGAAAAATATGGCTTTACTCCAAACCCCTTACCTGATCTTGAATGGAATATTAAAGAATTAGATAAATCAGTTTCTGTTAAGCAAATCTCAGAATGCTCAAATATATCTGTTAAGGAGCTAAGATTTTATAATCCTGAATTAAAACATGGTATAGTACCTCCTTTAAAAGAAAATGAAGTATATAAGTTTAGATTACCAGTTAACGCATCTGAAAATTTTGACTCATTGTTTGCATTAATAGAGATTGATAATAATGAAGTATTTAATATTAAGTCACATAGAGTAAAGTATGGAGAAAACCTATCGTTAATAGCAAAGAAGTATCAAGTACCGATGAAAGATATAATTAGTTACAATAAAATATCAAATCCAGATAGAATTAAGCCAAAAACCTATCTTCAAATCCCAATCAACTATGAATTATATTTACAGCAAGAAGCAAATAAACGTAAAAAAATCTATCATACTGTTAAGAGAGGTGATACTGTAAGTGAAATTGCTGAACTTTATAAAACTTCTGCTAAAAATATAAAGAAATGGAACGGCCTCCGAACTGATGTAATAAGGTTAGGTCAAAAGCTAGAAATTTGGGTAAAGGCATCTAGTTCAACTAATTATACAGCAAAAAAGAAAAGTTCTCGAACGTATAAAGTAAGATATGGTGACACTTTAAGTGAAATAGCAGAAAAATATGGAATTGGCTTAAGTAAAATTAAAAAGTGGAATAATATCAGTTCTTCAGATGATATAAGAGAAGGTCAAATCCTAAAAATTAGTCCCCCTTATTAATGAAAAAGACTAGTAAATATATTTTCTTCTTTTTGTTGTCTTTGGTCTTCTTAGCTTTAATTCCATTCGATGATTTTTTTAAATCAACTAATGATGAAATAGGAATTATAAATATAGATTATCCTATTACTTCATCTGATGATTTTAGCAAGGAGCTTGACTATTTAATTAATAAAAAAAATATAAAAGATATAGTAATAAGATTGAATACACCAGGAGGAGGTGTTGCAGCTAGCCAAGAAATATTTAGTAGAATAATAAAGGAAAGACAAGAACATGATATTAATTTTGTTTCCTCTATTTCATCTGTTGCAGCATCTGGTGGATATTATATAGCAACAGCTACAAATAAAATTTTTGCTAATCCTGGAAGTATTACTGGTTCTATTGGGGTCATTATGGAATATCCAATTATTGAAGAACTAATGGATAAGATTGGAATTGAGTTCAATACAATAAAAAGTTCTGAATACAAAGATTCAGGTTCACCTTTTAGAGAAATGTCAGCAAATGAGATGTTATATTTTCAAGATTTAATTGATGATCTTTATGAACAATTTATTAACGAAGTGTCAAATCAAAGAAATATTCCAATCGATAAAGTTAAAAATATCGCAAATGGAAAAATATATTCAGGTAGGCAAGCCCTAGAAATTGGACTAATTGATACTTTAGGAACTTTAAATGATGCAATTGAATACTTAAAAGATATGAACAGTTTTAATGATGATGTTAAATTGGTTAAAATGCCAAATGAAGAAAAATCTATTTTTGACTTTATTTTTAATATTCTTTCTTATAAATTAGAGCCATCTAATGATATTTATACAATACCACAATATCTAATTGTTAAGTAGGGGGAGATAATGACAAAAGCAGATATTGTAGAGCAAGTATCGGAAGCTACAGGCTTGACAAAAGTAGAGACTGAGGCTGTTGTTGACGGTGTGATATTCTACATAAAAGACTCACTCCAGCGTGGTGAGAGGGTTGACATGAGAGGTTTTGGAAGTTTTTTTGTTAAACAAAGACCAGCAAGAGAAGCTCGTAATCCTGCCACAAGTGAAGTAGTAAAACTAAATGAAAGATTTGATCCTATTTTTAAGGTTTCAAAATTGTTGAAAAAAAGCGTAAATCAATCCTTATTAAGAGGATTTTAAATATAAAGGAAATTAAATATGCCTTGCGGTAAAAAAAGAAAAAAAAGAAAAATGAATACTCATAAGCGTAAGAAAAGATTACGAGCAAATAGGCATAAAAAGAAGAATAAATAGTTAATATCAAAAATGGCCTATTTTTATAGGCCATTTTTTTTATATATAAGTATGCCAGTCAAATTTACTGTATCGCAAATCAATAACAATATAGATAATCTTATAAGGCAAAGATTTTCTAATATCATAATTGAAGGAGAAATTAGCTCATTTAATATTTCACCATCAGGTCACTCTTACTTTACCCTAAAGGATGAAAAATCTGAGATTTCATGTGTTATATTCAAAGGAGATTTGCAAAAGCTTAATAAATCCTTTAAAGTAGGAGATTATATCCATTGCATAGGATCATTAGGTCTATATACTCCAAAAGGTCAGTTTCAATTTAGAGTTTTAAATATTAAAAGTGATGGTCTAGGTGTATTTTGGGAAAATTTTCAAAAATTAAAACTAAAACTTTCAAAAGAAGGTTTATTTGATGACATTCATAAGTCTGCAATACCTAAATATATTAAGAAAATATGTATAATAACATCTTTGAATGGAGTTGTTAAAGATGATCTTATTAAAATTATTCGTTCTAGAGCAACATATCAAAATATAAAAATATTTCCTGTAACTGTTCAGGGTATCAGAGCAGCTAATAGCATTTCTCATTCTATTAAACATATAAATGAATATTATAACTTTGACGTGCTAATAATCGCTAGAGGCGGAGGCTCAATAGAAGATCTATGGCCATTTAATGAAGAAATAGTCGCTCGATCAATTTTTGAATCAAGAATTCCAATAATTTCTGCAGTTGGACATGAAACAGATTATACGATAGCAGACTTTGTATCTGACAAACGGGCATCTACACCTTCTGAAGCCGCAGAAATCGTTTCAATTAATCAGCAAGAAGCCCTTATTTATTTAGATGAATTGTTTAGCCGAATAGATTTATCTATCAATAATATTTTTGATAAAAATCGTACGATTTTAGAAGACCTATCCAATAGAAAAGTTATTACTGATCCAAATGAAAGTATTTTAATTTTAAGAGAAAAAATACATGAACTGTATAAGTACTTAAATGTATATTTAGACGGTAAAATCAATAAAATTGAATCAAGTTTAAATTTATTTCAAGCAACCTTAAATGGATTAAATCCATATAATGTTTTAAATCGAGGATATTCATTCTTACTAAATAATAAAAATGAAAATATTTCATCTATAAATGATGTTAATACTGGTGATAAAATTTATTCATTACATTCTGATGGAAAATTAAAATTGGAGGTTTATGGCAAAAGAAAAAAAGATAAATAAAAGCAACGATTTGTCTTTCGAGCAACATCTTGACAGAGCAAAAGATATAATTACAAAGCTTGAATCAGGAAATTGTAATTTAGATGAGTTATTATCTAAATATAAAGATGGTATTGAATCTCTTAATTTTTGTTCCGATAAGCTTAATGAATTCGAAAATAAAATTAAAATAATTAAAGACTCATCTAAAATAGATATGGAAGAACTACAGTAAATTGAGAATTGGTTTATTTATAAATAAAAGAAAAGAAAAATTATCTTTAGTCATGGATATATTATTTAAATATTTTTCTAAAGATGAGATAGTTTTTCTTAATGAATTAGAGTTTATAAGTACTCAATATGAAATGTCTATTGATGAATTAAATCAACATAAAAACCTCCATTATGATATTTTAATTGCGGTTGGAGGCGATGGGACAACAATGTCAGCAATTAGATCTCAATATGAATGTAATAAACCTTTTCTTAGTATTCATATTGGTAATCTTGGTTTTTTAGCAGAATCTGATTTAAATCAAGCTACAAGTTCAATTGAAAATTTAAAAAATAAAAATTTTATAACTCAAAATAGAGCAGTATTCAAAGTTTCAGTGAATAAAACTGATTATACAGCAATTAATGATGTTGTAATTGATAGAGGGCAATCAGGAAGAATGATAAGCCTAGATGTTGAAGACAGAGGAATGAAAGTCAATACTTACGAGGGAGATGGCTTGATAATTTCGACTGCAAATGGCTCAACTGGATATTCTTTATCAGCTGGTGGCCCAATAATCTCTCCAGATTTACATTTATTTACTTTAACACCAATTTGTTCACATTCATTAATGACTAGGACTATTGTTCTTTCTGAAGAATCAAAATTATCAATTAGAACTCCAAGTGATCAGGACAAAGTAAAACTTACCATAGATGGACAAACAATGTTAGAGCTTAAACAAAATTCTAAAATTGATATAATGATTGATTCAAAGAAAGTACCATTTATTCTTTTTGATGAATCTAACTACTATTCAAAACTTAAAACTAAAATGGGCTGGTATAATTCTAGAAATAAATAAAAATACAATTATAGTATTATTAATTACTTTTTTATTGAATTCATGTTCAAATAGAGATTATTTGTTATTTGAAGAATACAAACTATCCTTTTATAATTGGAGCTTGAAATATTCACCGACTACTCAATTCATTAAATTAGATTCATCATTTAAGAATAAAAAAGAGTTTTCTGGTTTTGACTATGTAAGTGACTTAAAAAGATTTTTGATTGAACTTAATCAGATAGATGTAAATAAAGTTGGTAAAAATAACTCTTTAGCATATAAATCAATAAAAGAATTTTTGAACAAAGAGATTTATCTAGATAAAACAATGAAGTTTAATCAATG
The DNA here is from genome assembly GCA_002731795.1 of Fidelibacterota bacterium. Taxonomy (GTDB): domain Bacteria; phylum Fidelibacterota; class Marinisomatia; order SCGC-AAA003-L08; family D37C17; genus TMED161. The sequence goes on along the minus strand of PCCQ01000020.1, from coordinate 12,676 downwards.
GAACTCTTTGTATTATCTCAATATTTTTTGTGATCATTCTGCTTACGTCGCTAGTTTGATTCATTTGAATAAAAAAAATCTATTAAGCGATTTTGATATTAGATTTTTACTAAATGAAGTTGATTTTCTAGCTGATAGAATAGATTTTTTTCTTGAAAATATAAAGTATAAACATAGATTTGAATTTCAAAACGAAGAACTAGAAAAATATATTCAACAGATAAATGATTTGTCATCAAACATTTTCTTTAAAGAAGTAAATGAAACCCCTAATACCTCATTATCAAGAAAATTAACAAATCTAAGGGAAAGTATAGATAATCTCACTTTTTGGTATAATAGACAATATGAAAAATTAAATTTATTCCCTAATTCAATATCTAGATTAGATTATAAAAAATATTTTCACTTAGTTTCAAATAATAAGAAAGATTTTGATGAAATACTTGAATCAGCTCTTTTAAAATTAGAAAGTACTGAAAATCAACTATTTGATTTGTGTTTTCCAATTTACTTAGAAAAAAATGACGAGCCAATTTGGACTGATATTTCAGATACAATAAGTGTCATTTCTACAGTTTTTGAAGAAATAAATAATAGTTCGTATCAATGTTCTAACAATGAGGAAATTCTAAAATCATCCCAAAAGATTTCGAGTTCAATATTTAACTATAGTAATAGTTACAAACTAGATATTAAGAGAGTATCAAATCTATCATTACCCCAGTTGCATGCATTTGACTATTTCAATAATCAATCTGAGAATTTTGTTTATGTATATTCTTCTAATTATAAAAATGATAGATATCAAAATTATTATTATAATCTAGATAAAATTATTCCTGGAGATTTTTTCATCTATAGTCACATTTATGATTCCAATAATGATTTTAATAGTATTTATTTAAATAAAAATTATTTTCATTCATTTAAATCACTTTTAAAAAGATATTATTTAAATATTGATAAAAACCAAATTCAACCATTTCAAATCTGTGGCTTAGAGAATTTTAAATATTTTAATGTAATGAAAATTCTCAATACAAAAGATGAATTGGTAAACTTAATAAATGTTATCGCTTCTATAAATTTTTTAGTTAACAATGATAATCCAATTTACACAATAAGCAAATATGACAGATTGAAAATAGTTGACGGAATAAAAAATAATTTAATATTAAAAGATATCTTTAACTACAAATTGGATTCTATCCTTAAATTTACATCATTAAATATGGTAGAAAATTTGTTGAAAGATAGTAAATCCATTGATTACGAAGAACTTCTTAATATTTTTTATGAACATCCTAATGCTTCATTAGATATAATTATAAAAAAAGTAATGAATGAGTAAACATAATAATTACACAGAATCAAGTATAAAGTCCTTAGATTGGAATGAGCATATAAGAACGCGGCCAGGTATGTATATAGGCAAACTTGGAGATGGCTCATCTCCCGATGATGGAATATATGTTCTCCTTAAAGAAGTTATTGATAATTCGATTGATGAATTTGTAATGGGCCATGGTAAAAGAATTCAAATAAATGTTTCTAACGGCAAGGTTGTAATCCGTGATTATGGAAGAGGGATTCCATTAGGTAAACTTTTAGATTGTGTTACAAAAATAAACACAGGTGCTAAGTATGATTCAAAAGTATTTAAAAAATCTGTTGGTCTCAATGGAGTAGGAATAAAAGCGGTTAATGCATTATCAGAAAAGTTTATAGCTGAAGCAATAAGAGATGGAGAAGTTAAAAAAATTATATGCAATCGTGGTTCAGTAATCGAAGATTGTAGCATTGAAAAAACAACCAATAGAAATGGGACCAAAATAACTTTTCATCCAGATAATGACATTTTTAAAAATTATAACTTTCTATCAGATTTTGTTGAAAATAAAATATGGAATTATGCATATTTAAATTCAGGACTTACAATTGAACTTAATAGTAAGAAATATTTTTCAGAAAATGGCCTTCTAGATTTACTAGATAAGAAAACAGAAAATATAAACCTGAGATATCCAATAATTCATCTAAAAGATGATGATATCGAAATAGCAGTTTCACATACCAATAATTACAATGAAGAATATTATTCTTTTGTTAATGGCCAACTAACGACTCAAGGGGGAACGCACCTATCTGCATTTAAAGAAGCATTTGTAAGAGCAGTAAGAGAATTTTTTAAAAAAGATTTTGATGTAGCTGATATTAGAGCATCGATGATTGCAGCTCTAAGTATTAGGGTCGAAGAACCAGTTTTTGAATCTCAAACAAAAACTAAATTAGGTTCATTAGAGATTTCACCTAATGGAAAAACAATTAAAACATTTACTAATGATTTTATGAAATCGAAACTTGATAATTTCTTTCATAAGAACCCTGAAGTTGCAGATCAACTATTAGCAAGGATTATTCAATCAGAAAAAGAACGAAAAGAAATGCAAGGTATCAAAAAGCTTGCCTCAAAAAGATCTAAGACTGCGAAGCTACATAATAAGAAATTGCGTGACTGCAAAATCCATTTAAATAACAATAAGCATGATATCGATAAGCGATTGAAGTCTACTATTTTTATTACAGAAGGAGATTCTGCCGGTGGATCAATTACTAAAATTAGAGATGTTTCTTCACAAGCTGTTTTTAGCCTACGTGGGAAACCATTAAATACATATGGTTTAACCAAGAAAGTCATCTACGAAAATGAAGAGTTTAATTTGCTATTTAATGCTCTTAATATTGATCAAGGAATTGAAAATCTTAGATACAATCAAATTGTAATTGCCACAGATGCAGATGTCGATGGTATGCATATAAGACTTTTACTCTTAACATTTTTCTTAAATTTTTATCCAGATATTGTCAAAAGTGGCCATTTGTATATTCTGGAAACGCCTTTGTTTAGAGTAAGAAATAAAAAACAGACATATTACTGTTACTCCACAGATGAGAGAGATCAAGCTTTGTCAAAGTTAGGCGGCAAGCCAGAGATTACAAGATTCAAAGGTCTTGGTGAGATATCTCCTAATGAATTTAAAGATTTAATTAATGAAGATATGAAACTTGAGCCTGTAATACTTAAAGATGATATATCTACAGATAAGTTGCTAAGCTATTATATGGGAAAAAATACTCAAGATAGACAAGATTTTATAATTAATAACCTTGTATCAGATGGATAATGTTAACAAAGATTTAGGCTTTAAAGACTTTTTATCAGTTTCTGAGATGTATCAGAAATGGTATATTGACTACGCATCTTATGTTATTCTTGAAAGGGCAATTCCAAGATTTGAAGATGGTTTAAAACCTGTGCAAAGAAGAATCTTGCATGCGATGAATAATATTGATGATGGTCGATTTCATAAAGTCGCAAATGTTATTGGTCAAACTATGCAATTTCATCCACACGGTGATGCGGCGATAAATGATGCTCTTGTAGGGCTTGGTCAAAAGCAATTGCTTGTTGATACTCAAGGTAATTGGGGAGATCATAGGACAGGCGATAGGGCAGCAGCTTCAAGATATATTGAAACAAGACTTACAGATTTTGCAAAAAAAGTTACATTTAATAAGAATATAACAGATTGGGTAGACTCTTATGATGGTCGAAATAAAGAACCTGAAGTATTACCCGTAAAATTCCCAATTTTATTATATCAAGGTACAGAAGGTATCGCTGTAAGTTTATCCACCAAAATCTTACCTCATAATTTTACTGAAATAATTAAATCCATCATTCTGTACTTGAAAGGTAAATCTTTTTCATTATTACCAGATTTTAGCACAGGTGGTCTTATTGATATTGATAATTATAATAGAGGTTCAAGAGGAGGAAGGGTTAGAGTTAGATCTGATATTGAAGTGATAGACAAAAATACGATTGTTATTAAAAGTGTGCCCTATGGAATTACAACCACATCTTTGATAGACTCTATAGTTAAAGCTAATGAAAAAAATAAAATTAAAATAAAAAATATTGAAGATAATACTTCCGAAAATATAGAGATTGTAATCAATTTAATTAAAGGTACATCTCCCGATTTAACAATCGATGGTCTTTATGCTTTTACTAATTGTGAAATTAGTATTTCTCCAAATTGTTGTGTGATAATAGATAATAAACCTGAATTTATAAATGTTAATAAACTTCTAAAACTATCTGTTGATCACTATATGAAAATTTTCAATAAAGAACTGAACTATGAACTGAATAAATTAGAAGAAAGATGGCATCAACTCTCGTTGGAGATTATATTTATCTCGAATCGCATTTATAGAAAAATTGAAGAACTTTCATCTTGGGAATCAATTATTTCTACTATTAAAGCTTCCTTAGATCCATTTATTAAACAGCTTAAGAAAAATGTTACCGAAGAAGATATTGCTAAATTAACAGATCTGAAAATAAAAAGAATTTCTAAATACGACCTAAATAAAGCTCAAGAAAATATATTGTCGATTGAGAAAAACATTAAAGAAGTTGAGAATAATATTGAAAATATTACAGAATATGCGATTTCTTACTATGAAAATTTATTATTGAATTTTGGGCATGATAAAGGTAGAAAAACGAGCGTGCAAAAATTTGATACTATATCAGCACAAACAGTTGCAATAGCTAATAAAAAACTTTACGTTAATAAGAAAGATGGATTTATAGGTTTTGATCTTAAATCAGATGAATATGTTTCAGATTGCTCTGAATTAGATAATGTGATAGTCTTTCTGCAAAATGGTACATATCAAGTTACTTCAATTGATTCTAAAAAATATGTAGGAAATAATATTTTACATGTAGCAGTATGGAAAAAAAATGATGATCATATGGTTTATAACTATGTATATAAAGATAGTATCACAGGGTGGTCATATGTTAAAAGATTCTCAGTAACTGCTGCAATAAAAGATAGAATCTACTCTTTAACTAAAAATGAAGATAAATCAAAAGCTTTATATATTACAGCAAATCCTAATAGTGAGTCTGAAATTGTATCTATTGATTTAGATTCAAGGTCAAAAGCTAGAATTAGAAACCTTACTTATGATTTTTCAACCTTAGATATAAAAAATAAAACTTCAAAAGGTAACATACTTTCAAAGTACCCAATTAAAAAAATTGCTCTTGAGTCAAAAGGTGAGTCTACTTTAGGAGGAAAAGATTTATGGATAGATGAGACTGTTGGGAAGTTAAATTTTGAAGAAAGAGGAAGGTATTTGGGGAAATTTAATTCAAATGATTATATTCTGTGTGTAAAAAATAATTGTTCATATTCTGTACTTTCAATTGACTTAAATCAAAGATTCAAATTAAATGATATTCTTATTTTAGAAAAATTTGATCCAGACAACATATTATCATGTATGTACTATAATACAATATCAAAAAATAATTATATAAAAAGATTTAACATCGAAACATCAACTATAGATAAAGAGTTTATTTTCTTAGAATCTAATGATTCTATGAAGTTACTTTTAGCAACAGTTCAAAATGATGTGATTTTTAAATTCAATTATCATTCCAAGTCTGGAAGTAAGAAAATCAAAGAAATAGATGTTGATGATTTTGTTGATGTTAAAGGATGGAAATCAATTGGGAATAAAGTACCACCATACAAAAGAATGAGTGCTTTTGAAATAGTAAATAAAGAAATTGAAGATATTAGTATAGATGATAAATCTCAAGACTTAGAATCAGATAAAGATAATACAGATTCTGATACATTAAATCTTTTTGGGCAGGATTAATTATGCCTAAATTAAACAAACAATCAAAAAGATAAAAACATGGAAACTATACCTCAAATAGATAGCAAAATCATTGAAGAACATGGATTAAGTCCTGATGAATATAATAAAATAATTAAAATCCTAGGTAGAGAGCCCAATTATGTAGAACTAGGAATTTTTTCAGTAATGTGGAGTGAACATTGCTCTTATAAATCATCAATAAAAATGATAAAAACTCTTCCAAGAGATGGAGGCAAATTATTAGTAGGTGCTGGTGAAGAAAACGCGGGATTAGTAGATTTGGGTGATGGATTAGCAACAGCCTTTAAGATTGAGTCACATAATCATCCGTCAGCAGTTGAACCTTATGAGGGTGCTGCTACAGGGGTAGGTGGTATTATGAGAGATGTGTTTACTATGGGTGCAAGACCAATAGCATCTATGAATTCTTTGCGATTTGGAGGCTTAGATAAGCCAAGGAATAAGTTCTTGCTTGAACATGTTGTTGAAGGTATCGCTGATTACGGAAATTGTTTGGGTATTCCAACGGTTGGTGGTGAAGTTGTTGTTGAAGATGTTTATTCAGGAAATCCTTTAGTAAATGCTATGTCGGTAGGAATTGTAAAAACTAAGCATGTTGCCAGCGCTACAGCTGAAGGAGTTGGTAATCCTGTTTTTATTGTTGGCTCCAGCACAGGAAGAGATGGTATTCATGGAGCTACTTTTGCTTCTGTTGAACTTACTGAAGAAACTGAATCTAAACGTTCTAATGTCCAGGTAGGTGATCCATTTACAGAAAAATTATTATTAGAAGCAACTTTAGAACTGTGCAAAAAACCATGGTTGGTTGGAATTCAAGACATGGGTGCTGCAGGAATTACATGTTCATGTTCTGAGATGTCAGCTAAGGGCAAGTCAGGGATAGAAATTAATTTAGATTTAGTTCCCATTCGTGAAAAAGATATGAACGCTTACGAAATAATGCTATCTGAGTCTCAAGAGCGTATGCTGGTTGTAGTAAAAAAAGGTTTTGAAAATGATCTTCATGAGATTTTTGAAAAATGGGATTTAAATTGTACTGAAGTAGGAGTAGTCACAGATACAGGTCATTTAAATGTAATTCATAATAATGAACAAGTTGCTTATATACCAACTCAAGAACTTGTTTTAGGTGGAGGAGCTCCACAATATGATATGCCATATAGTGAACCAAAGTATTTTTCAGAATCTAATAATCTAAATCTAGAATCAGTTCCAGAGCCTGAAGATTATAACGATATTTTATTGAAACTGCTTTCTTCTCCAAATATTACAAATAAGAAATATGTATATAGTCAATATGATTCCACAGTAAGAACAAATACAGTTATAGGTCCTGGTTCTGATGCAGCTGTGGTTAGATTGAAAGGGTCAAATAAAGCTTTATCCATTAGTACTGATTGCAATGGAAGATATGTATACTTAAATCCTAGACAAGGCGGTATGATTGCAGTTGCAGAATCAGCTCGGAACGTTGTTTGCTCTGGTGGCTACCCTTTAGCAATTACAAATTGTTTAAATTTTGGCAATCCACAAGATCCAGAAATCTACTGGCAATTTAGAGAGGCAATCTTAGGTATGGGGGAAGCTTGTAGAGCATTTGATACTCCTGTTACTGGAGGGAATGTGAGTTTTTATAATGAGTCAAATCTTGGAGCAGTGTACCCAACACCTGTAATTGGGATGGTTGGGATATTAGAAGATTCACTAAAACACATGGATATAGCTTTTAAAGATGCTGGTGATAGTATAGTTATCATTGGATCTATTAATGGTGAAATTGGTGGTTCTGAATATCTAAAGCAATGTCATGATAGAATAGAAGGTCCTATCCCAAATGTTGATCTAAATCTTGAGTTAAGTTTACATAAAATATGTTTAGAACTTATTTCTAAAGGTCTTATTAAGTCAGCTCATGATATTTCTGATGGTGGTTTGGCAGTTAATTTATCTGAGTCAATCTGCTCAGGAAAGTCTGGGTTAGGAGCTGAAATATCAATTAATAGAAAGTTAAGAGAAGATCAGATTTTGTTTGGTGAGACTCAAGGGGTAATCGTTGTATCATTACAACCTAAAAACTTACACCATGTAGCACTTTTAGCAGAAGAATATAATGTATACACTCAAACTATAGGTTCTGTTAATGATTCAAGTAGTCTTAAAATAAATAATTCTATAGATATTGATCGTAAAAAAATAGAAAAAGCTTATTTCCATACTTTAGATTCTATCATGAAAGATTAAAGTATAGTTTATATTCTGGCTTAGTCAGAATATTCATCATGCTTTTATGAATTTTACTATTTGAGCATAGAATCCTTGAGCCATCTTTAGGAATTTTTTTGCCATTCCAATCACTTACTGTGCAACCAGCTTCTGAAGCTATTAGTGAACCAGCAGATATATCCCATGCGTTTAAATTATATTCATAGAATCCATCAAAACGACCCATTGCTACAAAGCATAAATCAAGAGCTGCAGCTCCAAGTCTTCTTAGTCCACGTGTTTTATCATAAAATTCTTTAAATATTTTAAATGATAAATCATATTTTTTATCATGTAAATATGGAAAACCTGTTGCGAGAAGACAATCTGATAGTTTTTCTGAACTTGACGGTTGAATTAATTTATCATTCAAATAAGCAGCTTTATTTAATTCAGCATAAAAGCATTTATTAGCTGCAGGATTATAAACAACTCCCATTATTATTTCATCATCTTTCATTAAAGCAATAGATACTGCAAATATAGGGAGGTTATGTGCAAAATTAGTAGTTCCATCGAGTGGATCTATTATCCATGTATATTTAGAATCTTTTAAATTAGATTTAGTCTCTTCAGATATTATTGAGTGATCTGGATATTTTTCTTTGATTTTGCCTATTACTAGTTTTTCTGATTCTATATCAGCATTTGTTAGAAGATCTATATTTGAAGATTTTTTTTTAATCGATGAAATATTTCCAAAGTATGATAATTGTATATCACCAGCTTCTTTAGCAACGTCAAGAGCGAATAATAGGAATTCAGATTTATTCTTCAATCTTATTTATATACTTTAAACTCTCCAGCCTCGTATCTGGACCAATAATCATTTAATTTTACTTTCAACTCTGGAAGTAAAAACATCGCACCAATAATATTAGGAAATGCACATGAAAGAATCATCATATCCGAAAAGTCGATTACATTTCCAAGTGATGCTATAGCTCCAAGTATAGTGCATGATAAATACATAATTTGATAGATTGGTACACCTGAATCTCCAAATAGATATTTCCAGCCTTTATTACCATAATAATACCATGATATCATTGTACTATAAGAAAATAAAAATACAACAATAGCTAGTACCCATCTGAATCCTGGAATCACTGAATCAAATGCTGCCGATGTCATTGAAGCTCCAACGGCTGTCGCTCCCTGTTCTGCAATCAGTGCAGTTGCGTTTTGATATACATCATTGTTATCAGCTGTAATTAAAATAACACAGGCTGTCATAAAACATACAACAATAGTATCTATGAAAGGACCAATCATTGCCACGATTCCTTCACGGACTGGTTCATCTGTTTTTGCAGCTGAATGAGCAATTGAAGCAGATCCAACACCACCTTCATTACTAAAAACACCCCTTTTAATACCAGTAACAAGTGCGCCTATAAATCCACCATATGCAGCGGAAGGATTAAATGCTTCAGAGATTATGCTAGAAATAACATTAGGAACCATACCTAAATTACTAAAAATGATAAATAATGAGGCTATAACGTAGATAGTTACCATAGAAGGAACTATTTTTTCAGTAGTTTCTCCAATTCTTTTTATCCCACCAATTATAACAAACCCTACAAGTGTTGCTAAAATGATTCCATATAGATAACTTGGTATACCTGTTAATTTACCAAATAATTCATAAGATTGATTTGCTTGAAACATGTTTCCACCACCAAATGCACCACCTATAATAAAAATTGCATACATGACACCTAAAATTTTTCCTAAATAAGATAAATTCCCTTTATTTTTAAAACCATAAGTAAGATAATACATGGGGCCACCACTAACTGAGCCATCATCATTAACTTTTCTATACATTAACCCTAGTGTCGCTGATACGAATTTAGCAGACATGCTAAAAAAAGCAATGAAAACCATCCAGAATACAGCACCAGGACCTCCTAAAGTTACTGCAATAGCTACTCCGGCAATATTACCTAGACCTATAGTTGCAGAGAGAGCTGATGTTAAGGCTTGAAAATGACTAATTTGTCCAATATCATTGGGATTATCATATTTGCCCTTAATGATTTCTATTGAATGCTTAAATCCTCTAACATTTATAAATCCAAAATAAATTGTAAATGTTACCGCTCCAATAAGAAGAGTAAGAACGATTAAGGGAATTCCACCAATATCTGCAAATAAAATAGGTGCCAAAAAACTTACTAATGTGCCAAACCCACTATCTATTTGATTTAATAGTTTTTCCATTGCTGCTCCTTTATTTAGAGTCCTGTTTCTGTGACTGTTTCTTTTACAGCATTAAGAGTTTGCTCTAACTGACCTTTTTCTTCATTGTTCATTTCAAATTCAATAATCTTTTCTATTCCATTAGCCCCAATAACCGTCGGGACTCCAATGAAATAACCATCTATTCCAAATTCACCTTCACACAAAGCTGCGCATGGAATAAGTCTTTTTTTATCTCTTAAGTAAGATTCTGCCATTTCAATTGCTGATGCTGCTGGAGCATAATATGCTGAACCATTTCCAAATAATTTTACAAGTTCACCTCCTGCATATTTTGTTCTTTCTATAATTTCATTTAATCTTTGTTCTGAAACTAATTCAGTAATTGGAATTCCACCAGCAGTTGCAAATCTTAACATTGGCACCATTGTATCTCCATGGCCACCAAGGACCATACATTGAATATCTTGCACAGAAAAACCAGTTTCTTCAGCTAAAAATGTTTTAAATCTACATGTATCAAGGGCACCGGCCATTCCAACAACTTTATTCTTAGAGAATCCAGATACTTTATAAAATGAATAAACTATGGCATCTAATGGATTTGAAACAACTATTACAAATGCATTTGGTGCGTATTTCTTAACATTATTTGCAACGTCAGAAATAATCTTAATATTAATAGAAAGTAGATCTTCTCTATTCATTCCAGGTTTTCTTGGCATTCCTGCTGTTATAATTACAACATCTGAATCTTTCATATCCTCAGGATTTGATGTACCTGATACATCTACATCATATCCATCATGAGGTCGAAGCTGTAAAATATCTAAAGCCTTTCCTTTAACCATTCCTTCAGCTTGTGGAATATCGTAGATCATTATATCCCCAAGTTCTTTTTGAGCAGCAAGAAGAGCGAGATTACCACCTATTTGACCACCACCAATCAATAAAATTTTATTTTTAGCCATTTTTATTTCCTATTTATTATTTTTAAATTTTAATTCACATCTAATATATAAAGTAATTTACTAGATTTAAATTTTGTGATATTTATCACTATAAGATACAATTGCAATAGTATTTGTTCATAGTTATTGATTTATGTTTTCTAATTCATTAAATTAAACTAACGAAAATCGTTTATCTAAAATTTAAGGTGGGGGGAGTTATGATAAAAAGAGCGGTTCTTTTTCTTCAATTTATACTATTTTTAAGTTTTTCATTTTCACAGCAAGTATCATTGAGTTTAGATGGTAATAATTTAAACTATTCTAGTACTGATGATATTGGTGGATTTCAGATTTTTCATACAGGCTGTGTGGACGGTGCATCTGGAGGAGATGCAACAGCTAATGGATTTACAGTATCGACAAGTGGCACCGTAGTTTTGGCCTTTTCCTTTACAGGTTCAGTGATACCTGCTGGCGAAGGTACTCTGGTTGAGCTATCAGGAGATATAAATCAAGATTGTTTGACAAATTTTATCTTTTCAAATGTAAATGGACAAGCTCTTGAATGGGAAATTTCTGAACAGTCTTCAGATGATGGAGGTAATGTAGAGCCTGAGGCATCATGTCCGGATGGTACAGAGGTATGTTTGACTTTAGATGGTGGTAATTTAGATTACTCCAGCACATCGGATATCGCAGGATTTCAATTTTCACATGACGGTTGCGTAGATGGTGCATCAGGAGGTGATGCAACAGCTAATGGATTTACAGTATCAGCAAGTGGAACAACCGTTTTAGCATTCTCTTTTACAGGATCAGTTGTTCCGGTAGGTGAAGGAACGCTTGTTGAACTTACAGGAAATATATCAGAAGATTGTCTATCTGGATTTATATTCTCAAATATTTTAGGACAACCATTGTCTGTTAGTTTCCCTGTTATTGAGGTTTTAGGATGTACCGATGACACTGCATGTAATTTTGACGAATCAGCTAATACTGATAATGGCACATGCGAATATCCAGAAGAAAATTTTGATTGTGATGGTAATTGTACAGCTGATTTAGATTGCAATGGAGTTTGTGCTGGTGATGCAATTGAAGATGAATGTGGAATTTGTGAAGGTGATGGACCAGAAGAAAATTTTGATTGCGATGGTAACTGTTTAGTAGGAACAGATTGTAATGGTGAATGCGGTGGAAGTGCATTAGAAGATGAATGTGGAATTTGTGAAGGTGATGGATCATCATGTTCAAATGATAGCGGTTGCTCAGCAGATACCGATGTTTGCTTAAGTTTAGATGGTGGAAACCTGAATTATTCTAGTACATCTGATATTGCAGGATTTCAATTTTCACATGACGGTTGCGTAGACGGAGCAGCAGGAGGTGATGCAACTGCAAATGGATTTACAGTATCAGCAAGTGGTACAACAGTTTTAGCGTTTTCATTTACAGGTTCAGTAGTTCCTTCA
>PCCQ01000019.1 GCA_002731795.1 Fidelibacterota bacterium | reverse complement strand
ACCATTTCCTCTTTTTTCTAAAAAATTACTTATAGGAGAATCTTCAGATGTTGCCTCTAACAACTCAACTTTTCCTCTGCCCGTATCAAAAATATCAGTAACGACCTTCTGATCTACAACTTCCTCAGTAGAAGTATTATCTATACCTAAAATATCTCCAAAAACCTTTGAAGGTTCTTTTAAACTACTAACTGCTATGGCCACATGCTCAATTCCTAAAATCTTAAAGTTCATTCACATACCTCTCCGATAAGATCGTACTCCATCGCATCTGTAATCTTAACATTATAGAACTCACCCGGCTGAACCTTGCCTTTGATTTTCACATAATTATCAATTTCAGGTGAATCCCTATAAGTCCTTCCTAGCGAAGTACCTTGCTCATTGGCAATATCTACAAGAACCTTTTGGGTTGTACCCACTAAATCTTTGTTTTTTTTATAATTGATATCTTGCTGTAGTATCATAACCTGCTCTTTTCTTTGATCTTTTACCTCAGCCGGAATAATATCCTCAAAAACCTCAGCTCCATGAGTACCTTCCTCTTCTGAATACGTAAATACACCTAATCGATCAAATTGAACCTCTTCAATAAAATCAAGAAGCTCCTTAAACTCTTTATCTCCTTCTCCAGGAAACCCAACTATCATGGATGTTCTTATCGCGATATCTGGATTAGCATTTCTAAGATTATCGATTCTTTTCTTAATTCCATCAGGCCCGAGTCCTCTGCGCATATCTTTTAACATTTTTGCTGACCCATGCTGAACTGGCATATCAATGTAAGGTATCAATCGATTTAAAGATGAATATCTCTTAATCATTCTATTGTTCAAATGAGCTGGATGTGCATAATGGAATCTAATCCAATCTAGTCCATCAACATCATCAAGCTCATCAAAAAGATCATGTATTCCTTTTTTCTTATCAAAGTCCCATCCATATGTTGTTGTATCTTGACCAATAACAAGTAGCTCTTTTACTCCACTTTGAGCTAATCTTTTTGCCTCCATTACATTCCAAGCGATAGGCTGACTTTGTTGCAATCCTCTCATTAAAGGAATAGAGCAAAAACTACAAACATTATCACAGCCTTCAGAAATTTTTAAATATGCATAGTGCTTTGGAGTTAATGTGGATCTTTGAAAATCTGGATCATTTCGCTGGAATTCTTTACCTGTCAAATAAGTTAAGACACTTGCATGCTCCTCCGAACCAAATACTTTATCCACCTCTGGAATTTCTTCTTCAACTGCATCTCCATATCGTTCTGTAAAACATCCCATAGCGATAAGTTTTTTTATCTTACCTTCTTTTTTTAGTCTTCCTAGGTCAAGAATAGTATCTACGCTCTCTTCTCTTGCTTTATCTAAAAAACCACAAGTATTAACTATAACGACATCAGATTCAAGTGGTTTTTCTACAATTTCATATGAATTATTTTTAAGGCCTCCAACAAGTATTTCTGTATCAACTAAATTCTTTGCACAACCGAGCGTAACTAAAGATATTTTATTCTCTTCGTTACTCACCATCATCTCCTAGTATAGATTTCAAATAATCATCAGGTATAAATGGAATAAGATCATCACTACCTTCTCCAACTCCAATATAGTATACCGGAATATTATACTCACTTATAGCAGTTAATGCCACACCACCCTTTGCTGTTCCATCAAGTTTAGTTATAATTATCCCATCAATATTTAAATATTTATTGAAATGCTCAAGTTGCATAAGAGAATTCTTTCCAATATTTCCATCAATTACCATTAGAGTAGTTATCTGGTCAGTGACTTTAGAGATAACTCTATGAATCTTTTCAAGCTCATTCATAAGGTTTGTTGAAGTATGAAGTCTTCCTGCAGTATCCACAATAACCCTCTCGCCTCTTGACATTCCTGATTCAACTCCGTCAAATGCAACTGAAGCAGGGTCTGTTGTGTTGGGATTTTGAACTAATCTAACATTTAGTCGATCTGACCATGTTTCAATTTGTTCAACAGCTGCTGCTCTATAAGTATCGCCAGCAACGAGGCATACCTTTTCTCCATTTGAGCTGTAATATTGTGCAAGCTTTGCTGCTGAAGTAGTTTTCCCTGAGCCATTAATTCCAACAAGAATTATAACCTTTTTAATATCATCAACACTTTGACTTATTACTAATTTTGATAAGAGAACTTTATGTGCCCTATCCTTCCAATTAATACTAGAAGAATCCTTTACTTTAAGTTCATCAACAACATTTTCAATGATAGGATAGCTTATATCAGCTTGAGATAAGCAATCTTCTAGCAGTTCAATATCACTTTCATCTAAATAACTTTTATTAGAAATTAAAGAAAATGCGTTCGCTACTTTTTTACGAGTTTTTTCAAGTCCTTTAAATGTCTTTTTAAAAATTCCTAGCATCATTAATCCTTTTAAAACTTATTTTAAAATTTTGATAATAATAATAAGAACTTATTGCAAAGAATGAAACACTTACTACATAAGACCCTAATCGAATGTAATCTGGTGCTGGAAATACAAATACTACCATCATAACTACCGATGTGAAAATAAATATTTTTCCAGAAATGAGAGCCTCAAAATAATCTTCTTGATGCTGGATCAAATATGTTGCAGTTATAACAAGAAAAGTATCCCTAGTTGTTATAAGAATAAAATATATAAAAAATAAATAACCAAATGTTTGATCTTGGATTAAATATATAAGAACAACCATCATACAGATTTTATCTGCAACTGGGTCTACGATTTTACCTAAATTAGTAACTTGATCTGTCCATCTTGCTAGGGGGCCATCTAAAACATCTGATAAGAATATAGCTATCATTATAATAAAACACACCATATTCCTAGATGACTCTTCAAACCAATAACCATCTAAAGCCATCACTAGTGGAATAGCCATAAAAATTCTTGAAAAGCTCAATATATTAGCATAAGTAAAAACTCTTTTTAGTTTATCTCTTTGAATTTTTCGTTTTTGCTTTTTATTCATACTATAATTTTCTAGTCATATTAAAATTTATCGCAGATATAAGGGCTGTTTTAACTTCACTATCCTTAAAAATATTTAAATCTACAATCGCTTGCTCTGAAAGCTCTTTAATCTTGTTTTCTGCATATTCTACACCTCCCATTTCAATAATCATAGATTTAATCTCCTTCTTTTTTTTCTTTTTACTTAAGTATTTTAGATGTGAAATCAACTCTTTACGCTTTGTCTTATCTTTAGTTGAAAGGATATATATTATCGGAAGAGTAAGCATATTTTTCTTTAGGTCAAACATTGTAGGCTTTCCAATCTCTCTTTCAAGACCTGTGATATCAAGCAAGTCATCCTTTATTTGAAACATTGTACCTATTTTTTCACCGTAATTGAATAAAGCCTGCCTTTTTTCATCGTCTTTTGTTGCAGTTATTGCTCCAATCAATGTTGATGCAGAAATCAATGAAGAGGTTTTATCTCCTATCATCTTTAAGTAGCCTGATTCATCTAAATCTTTTGATATAGCACTTTCAACCTGCATAATTTCACCTCGACTAAGTCGTTTTGCAGTTTTTGATAAAACACGAAGTGCATCCCAATCATCTATATCACACATATTGCTTAACGCATTTGAAAAAAGATAATCACCTACAAGAATTGAAACTTTATTTTTCCAGATTCTCCCAACAGATGGCCAGCCCCTTCTTAAATCAGCCTCATCAATAATATCATCATGAATTAAAGTTGCAACATGAATCATCTCGATTAGAGCAGATGCTTTATATGTATTTTCATTAATTTTTCCACATAATTTTGCGGAAAGTAAACATAGTCGAGGTCTAAACCTCTTACCTTTCCTCTTGGCTACATACCTTACAACTGAATTAATAAGCTTAACATCAGTTAGCATACTTTCAGTGAAATAATTATCAAATTTTCCATATTCATCAGAAATTGGAGTTACCATTTCATCTAAAAGTTTTTTCATACTCACTTCATGAACCTTATAATAATTATACTTATTTCATACAAAATTACGAGTGGGAATGAAAAAAGTAGCTGGCTAAATGGATCTGGAGGAGTTAAAATGGCTGCAACAACAACAATGATAAGAATTGCATATCTTCTGCCATTTTGTAACATTTTATGATTTATTAATCCCATTCTTTTAAAAATAATAGAAATGATTGGAAGTTGAAATACCAATCCTCCAACAAAAATCATCCAAATTACATAATTAAGATAATTCTCTAGAGTAATATTATAATCAACAGCAATTGCTTCACTTGTAAGTGATGTGAAAAATGAAATACTAATTGGAATGATGGAGGTATATGCAAAATATGCACCACCAATGAAAAATATTGTACTCATAGCAAAAAGCAAAAAGGTTGTAAAGCTGATTTTACTATCTATTGCAGGTGATACAAATCTCCAAAACTGATACAATATTACTGGCATTGAGAACATAAGACCAATAATTAAAGATAAGTAAATCTTAATCATAAACATACTAGTTACTTTTAAGACCTGAAGATTTACCTTATCCATTATCTGGAAATTTGGTTGTGAAATAATTTGCAAAAGATTATCAGAAAAAAAGTAAGCAATAATAGAAAATAAAATAATTGAAATTAACGATTTAATTAGACGATACCTTAGCTCATCTACATGGTTCCAAAAAGGCATTTCTGAGTGCTTATTAATATTGTTCTTCCTTTAAAATTAAATCTACAAGCTCAATAGGTGATAGTCTATTTGATATATCTTTATTTAATTCTTTTTTCAAAAAATCAGTTTTATTCTTATCGTTCCATAGAAAATGACTAAGTCTAGCTAAAATTGTAGATTTAACTTGTCTTTCATATCTATCGTTAGTCTTTATGGCTAAAACACCTTCTGTTTTCATATATCTAAAATGTTCATTAATGCTATCTAAAAGATTATCAATCCCTTTATTGCTTAAAGCATTAGTATTAAGTACAGGGATATCCCAGTTATTTTCAATAGGATTGGGATTCGTCTCAAGCATATTAGTTAATGTTGTAGTAAGTCGATTAGCCCCTGATCGATCTGATTTATTAACAACATAAATATCAGCAATTTCAATCAAACCCGATTTCATCATTTGAATATCATCTCCAGACTCAGGGACAAGAACTACTGCAACAGTATCTGCCTCATTCATAACATCGATTTCTACTTGACCAACACCAAGAGTCTCAAATATAATTACATCAAATCCGTGAGCATCAAGAACATCAGATGCCTCAGATGAAGCAAGTGATAATCCACCAGAAGCATTTCTGCTTGCCATACTTCTAATATATACACCAGGGTCACTGTAATGTTTTAACATTCGAATTCTATCTCCGAGAATTGCTCCGCCAGAGAAAGGACTAGTTGGATCAATGCATATAACTGCAACTTTCTTATTCTTTGACCTTAGTTTTTGTATGAGAATATTAATTAAACTGCTCTTACCAGCACCAGGAGGGCCTGTAATACCAATTCTATGAGCTGAACCAGTTTTTGCATACAATTTAGATAAAATTGTTTTCTTTTGATTAGAATTATCTTCAATTAAGGATATAGTTTTTGCTATAGTCTTTATATCCAAAATTTAATCCCCTATAAAAATATAGTTTAGGTCTATTAATTAGCCAAAAATTCGCTTAAAAAAAGCATAATCAGGAATACTCAACTTATGACCTGTTTTTGTTATAAGTCCTCTATCTTCAAAGGTTTTCATAACTCTTGAAACCGTTTCTCTTGATGTACCAGCCATATTTGCAATATCCTGCTGGTAAGGAAGATTTTCTACAGTAACTACTCCCTGCCTAATAACCCCTAATTCTTCTGCTAAATTTAATATAGATACGCCTATTCTATGTTCAGCGTCATCTAGAGATAATGCTTCTATTTGCTGATCAGATTTACGCAATCTTATTGCAAACTCTGTCATAAGGTTAAGAGATACTTTGTTATTAGTTTTCAATAAATTTAAAAAGTCTTCTCTATTAATAGTGACAACCTCACAATTTTCTTGAGATAGAGCATTTGCAGACCTAGACTCACCATCTAAAATAGCCATTTCACCAAATACCTCACCCGAGCCGAGCATCGCTAAAATAACTTCTTTTCCTTCATCATTTACTCTAGTAATTTTAACAGTTCCGGACATAACTATAAAAACAACATCACCCATTTCTTCTTCAAGAATAATCATGCTATTTTTAGGGTATTTTCTTGTTTTGCAGATTTCTTGGATGCTATTTAGCTCACTTTCTGATAAATCAGAAAAAATATTTACAGATTTTAAAAAGTCGATATCCAATGTTTCCTCCTTTAGATAAATTGATTCAAACGAATCAAATTGAAGACAATTATTTTACAATATTTTAAATCTATTAAAAAATACATTTTTTTTATTTATTTTTGTTATAACTTTGCTAGCTATTTATAAATTAGCATATTAAAGATTAAATAAGGAATTTAAATGAGCGCAAAAGGTTCAGAACTAAAAAGAGTTAGACAGTCACGAAAAGCAAATTCGTATAATAATCACTATAAATCAATGATGAAAACATCCATAAAAAAAGTACTGGCATCTTCATCTAAAGATGATGCTTCTTCTCTTAAAAATGAAGCATTTAAAATTATTGATAAGGTCGCTAGCAAGGGAGTGATTCATAAAAACAAGGCTGCTAACCAAAAATCACGAATTTCAAGACATCTAAACAGTTTATCATAACTTTTTATTTTGGTTTATGATAATTTGGAGATTCTTTTGTGATTTTTATATCATGAGGGTGACTTTCTACTATTCCTGATGAGGTAATCTTTATAAATTCAGCTTGATTAGGAAAATCTTTAATTTCTTTTACTCCACAATAACCCATAGAAGATTTGATACCGCCCATTAACTGATGAACTGTATCTCCTACAGGACCTTTATATGGAACCATCCCCTCAATACCTTCAGGTACTAATTTCTTATTATTTGATTTAGATTGAAAATATCTATCTTTACTTCCTACTTTCATAGCAGATATCGATCCCATACCTCTATATGATTTATAGCTTCTACCTTCCCATAAAATCATCTCTCCAGGACTTTCTTTAGTACCTGCAAATAAGCTGCCAAGCATCACACAACCTGCTCCTGCAGCTAGAGATTTTGCAATATCTCCTGAATATCTCATGCCACCATCTGAAATAACCTGAATGTTATTTTTACTTGCAATTTCATAAGCATCCATTACAGATGTTAATTGAGGTACTCCTACCCCAGCAACAATTCTAGTTGTGCAGCTAGATCCAGCTCCAATACCAACTTTAATGACATCTACGCCATGGTCAATTAATTTCTGTGCAGCAGTTGCTGTAGCAATATTACCTACAACTATTTCTGAACTAGGATATTCTTTTTTTATCCCATCTATCTGATTTAAAACTGACTTGGAGTGTGCATGAGCTGTATCAATAAATATTAAATCAACACATGCATCAATTAATGCCCCTACTCTATCAATAGTATTTTCTTCGATACCTACAGCGGCACCACAAACTAATCGGCCATGCTTGTCAAGAGCTGCATTAGGATAACTTTGTTTCTTGAGAATATCTTTAACTGTTATTAATCCAGAAAGTTTTCCTTTTTTATCAACAACTAATAATTTTTCAATTCTATTTTTTTGAAGAATTTTTTTTGCTGCTTCCATACTTATACCTTCTTCAACGGTAATAAGATTAGATTTGGTCATTCTTTTTGATATTAAAATGGAATGATCATCTTCAAATCTAATATCTCTATTTGTAATAATTCCCTCTAATTTCCCATTATTTACAACTGGAATACCAGAGATACTAAATTTCTCCATTATTAGAAGAGCATCTTTTATTGTCTCATCTTTTGAAATTGTAATTGGATTTAGGATCATTCCACTTTCAGATCTTTTAACTAAATCAACCTGTTCCGCTTGACTTTCAATCGGTAGGTTTTTATGGATAACTCCCATTCCACCTTCCCTAGCTAGCGCAATACCCATTTTATATTCAGTGACTGTATCCATAGCAGCACTTAAAAAAGGCGTATTAAGTTTAATATTTTTAGTTAATCTACAGGAAACATCAACATCACGTGGTAATATTTCTGAAAACTGAGGAACTAAAAGTACATCATCAAAAGTTAGTGCTTCTTTTATATTATGAATTTTATCCATGTTTATCCCTAATTAATGTATGTCACCTATACAATTTTCAACTTCTTCAAGAATCTCATTTGACTGGACTAAATTTTTCATTTTATTATGGTCATCATATAGAGGTCTATCTTCGTCTAGGTGCTCAACATGCTTTCTAATTGTATCTTTAGCAATCTTCACACCCTTTCCATATTGATGTCCTCTAAAATCTAATGCTTGTGCAGCAGCCATTAATTCAATACCAATAATTCCATAGGCATTATCTAAAATTTGAAAATTTTTAATTGCCGTATTCATTCCCATGGATACAAAGTCTTCTTGATCTGCAGCTGCTGGAATAGATTGGATAGATGCAGGTGTAGATAAAATTCGCTGTTCAACAATCTGCATATCTGCAGTATACTGACTTAACATTAAGCCAGAAAACATCCCAGCTCCTTTGGTTAAAAATGCTGGAAGTCCTTCACTTAATGCTGGATTGTTGAGGCGATTTAATCTTCTTTCGGAAATTACGCAAACCATAGTTAATGCTGCTCCTAGCATATCCATTGGAAGTGAAACAGGAGTACCCTGAAAATTTGCACCTGATATCTGTATGTTCTCATCTGGTAAGAAAATTGGATTATCTCCTACGCCATTTAATTCAATTTTAACTTGTTTACTACAAAAAACTTCAGCGTCATGAACGGCCCCAATTACTTGCGGTGTAGATCTCAATGAATATGCATCTTGAACTTTTGTTTTTAGTTTACCCGTTGCTAGGTCTCCATCTTGCATCATTTTTCTTATTGCTGAAGCGGACTTAATTGAACCACTAAATCCTCTAACTTCATGCAATCTATGATCATATGGACGCAAATTTGCTTTTAATGCATCCAAACACATTGATGCTGCAATTTCAGCATGTTTCAATAAATTTCTTAATTTATATATAAATAATCCACTCATTGAGGTAAGAAGGTTTGAACCATTTATTACAGCAAGACCATCCCTAGCTTTAAGTCCAGGTATGGGGATATCTGCGAGATTCATTGCTTTACCTCCATCCATTAGCTCACCTTTATAATATGCTTTACCTTCGCCTAGGAGCACTAGGGCTATCTGAGCCATTGGAGCTAAATCTCCACATGCTCCGACTGAACCTTTCTGGCAAACGTAAGGTGTAACCCCTTTATTCAACATATCTATAATTGTTTGTGTTATCTCAAGTCTACACCCGGAGTTTCCATTAGAGTGAACATTAACCCTACTTGCCATCGCCGCTCTAACATACTCGATGGGAGCAGGTTCGCCAATACCAGCTGAATGATTATAGATTAAATATTTTTGGAAATCTTCTATTTGTGAATCATCTAATACTGTTTCTGAAAATTCTCCTATACCAGTATTAATTCCATAGACTATTTCACCTTCTTTGATTTTATCTTCAACCATTTTCCTACAAAAAATAATTTTAGATTTTGAATCATCTGCTAATGAAACAGGCTGATTGTTATATGCTATGCTGTATAAATCTGAAATAGTAAGGTTCTTACCATCAAGTATAATTGGCTTGGAGTTGGATATATTTTTATAATGCTCTTCCATTGAGTAACTTATTTTAAAAACAATGAAAAAAACTAAAGAATTTTTTTATTATTTAATATTGTAGAAAAATGATGATAAGGTTGAGATTCTATCGGGAAAGAATTTAAAATTTTATGACCATATCTTGAATTATGGATTCTTGGATCTGTTATTATAAAAATGCCTGAATCATACTCTGTTCTAATTAAACGACCAAATCCTTGCTTCATTTTTAAACATGCAGCAGGAACCTGTAGTTTACTAAAACTATTATCTCCAACTGATGATATTTGATCATTCAAATATCTCATATATGGTTCATTTGGATTAGAAAAAGGAATTCTTAACATCATTAATATAGATAATTCATCTCCAGGCAAATCTATACCTTCCCAGAATGCCATGGTACCAATTAAAACTGAGCTCTTAGATGATTTGTAAGCCCTAATCAATGAATTTCTACTTCTACCTTTCTCATGAACTAATAGCTTTTTATTAAATTTAGAAAATTTAGGTTTTAGCTTGTTTTTTATCTGAGATGCCTGCTTATATGAAGTGCATAAGATTAACATCCTTTTGTTAAAAAAACTTGAAATCTCAAATATTTGATTAGATATATTTTCAATATATTCATTTGAATTGATATCTATATCTGATTTAAAAGTATAAAAATCGACCTGATCTTCAAGAAAAAATGGACTAGATAAAATTAATTTATTTATTTCTTGATCATTATTGTAATTATCTAATCCAATTTTAGAAATAAAATAATCAAAACTATTATCAACCGTTAGGGTTGCAGAGCAAAGTAAACCAGGATTATTATTAGAAAAGAATTTTTCATATAATATTATTCCAATATCTTTGTATAAATGATTAATTGAACATGTATTATTTTTATGAAAATACTTAACCCATGATAAATAGCTATCTGATTTACTTGTTTCAATAAAAATGTCGATTTGATCCGAAAACTGACTAATTAAATCGATTAGACCTAACTTTCTAAATCTTTCATTATAACTTTCATTATCATTAAAGTAGACAAATTTATTTTGCAATTCTTTTAGACTATCTATTAGTTCATCAAGTGTTGGCATACAATCATGAAACTCTGTAGATAAATCATCATAGATTGAGATTGAGGGATAGCTTGAGTTATTTGCAGTATCATTATCTTTAGAAACTAAATAGCTATCATAAAAAGATGTTATATTTGCTAAAGTTTCTTTTATTAAATCTAAAAAATTAATTATTTCTAAATCAGATTCATTATCAACAATTTTATTTGCAATAGTTACGATATCATTTAAATAATTATTAAAAAAAGTCTTATCATAGACGGATGTTAGAATATCTTTTGCTGATTTAAACAAATCATGCGCCTCATCAATTACAAATAAATGCTTATTTGGAAGTAAATTTCTATTATCAATTGCATCTGAAATAAGTAGCGCATGATTAACAACAATAATTGTAGATTTCTTTATCAAATCAGTATTTTGAGTGTAATAACATAATCCTGAATGACCACATTGTTTTTGACAAAATCTAGCTTCACTTTTTATCAAATTCCAAAGCCTTGAGCTTCTAGTGGTACTAAAACTTGAACATTCATCGATATCTCCTGAATTAGTATAGGATGACCAAGCTATAATTGTAGCTAATTCGTGACATTCAAAGTCACGAATTAAATCAAAAGAATTAAATTCAATGTGTGTTAATCTATTTGGACATATGTAATTATTTCTTCCTTTCAATAATAGAGCGCTTGAATCAATATCTAGAAAATCAAGTATATATTTTAAATCTTTAAAGAATAATTGATCTTGAAGAGACTTAGTATATGTAGATATTATTAATGGAATATCATTTTTTACACTTTCTATTATAAAAGGAAGTAAATATGCATATGTTTTACCAAGTCCAGTGCCTGCCTCAACAATTGATAAATTATCATTATATATATCAGATTGTAAAGTTTGCATCATCTTAAATTGTGAATCTCTAAATTCATATTTTGAGTCCGAATATAGAGAACCATCTTTACCAGCAATTTCATCAAGTGATGGAATTGAAGATTTTTTATTTGATTTACATTTATAAAAAGATTTCCTAGCTGAACGGATTTTTAAATTTATAGACTTATCATCTAAACAATCGATGAAATTATCAAATATAATTGAATTCGGTATTTCTCTATTAAAAAAAATATTTTTAATTCTTAATAGTAAATCTTTATTAAATGTAGAAAGCTCCTCAAGAAGATTAATTATTACTAATCCAGAATTTCTTGCGTCATTAAGAGCTCTATGGGAACCTTTAATGGGCAAATCATAGAATTCTGATATTGCTTCAAGGCTATGCTCCTCATTTGAAAATAATACAACCTTAGATAGTAAGTAGCTATCACAAATTAAATTAGTTTTAGATAAGTCAATTTTATTATTTGAATGATATTTAATAAAATCTATATCAAATTTTACATTATGGCCAATTACAGGTGATTTGCCTACAAATTTAACAAAATCATCTAATATATCTATAAAACTAGGTTTACCAATAACCATACTATTACTAATACCAGTAAGATCCTCAATAAATGAAGGTATAGGTTTCCCTGGGTTTAATAAAAATGAAAAAGTCTCATTCTCTATTCCATTTATAAATCTTACTGCTGAAACTTCAATAATAAATTCTTGTTTAGGAGAAAGACCAGTAGTTTCTAGGTCAATTGCAACAAATTCATTAAGCTTACATTTATCCAAAAAGGGATTAATGTTCAAAATTAAAACCCTGCAAACATTTTCATGACATCAATAATTAATGATGGCTTTTTCATTATTGCTGTAGTAAATACTTTACCTAAAGTAATTTTGTGCGGTGGAAGCTCATTAATTTTGAGAGCCATTTGATTCATTTCATCATCAGTCAATTTAGTAATTGTTTCTTTAACCTTATAAATTTTTTCATGTCTTTTAGTAAAATCTTTTTGGCAGAGAGAAATATACTTTTTCAAAAAATTTTGACTATAATCATTTGCAATGATAGCTTCAGAACCAACTTGACCTGCAAACATTCCTGATTTCATAGCTGCTGCTATTCCACCCCCAGTAATTGGATTTATAAAATGCGCCGCATCTCCTACTAACATAACGTTATCACAAATAGGATGAGCCATAGGTTTTGAACATGGTACTCCTCCACACATTGTAGTATGAATTGTGGCCTCAGGGTATTTATTTTCAATGAATTCATCAAGATACTTTTTAGCTGATTTTTTTCTATTATACTTTGAACCAATACCAAGACCTATGTTTGCAGCTCCATCGCCCTTTGGGAAAACCCATAAATAACCACCTGGAGCCCAATTATCTCCTACATACATATCTATTCTATTTGAATCTACTTCTATATTCCCAACTGAATATTGTATGCATGATTCCATATCTCGCATATTTATTTGAGTTTTAATTCCAGCCCATCTTCCTATTCTGGACTCAATCCCATCAGCTCCAATGATAAGTTTAGTTTTTATAGATTTATGTTCGCCTAAATAATCTAAATGGACATCATATCCATTTTCATCATTTCTATCAATAGACTTAACATAGCATTTTGTAAAAACATCAGCACCTTCTTTTGAAGCCATTAATGATAAATCATAATCAAAAACTCTTCTATTTAAAACATAAGCTTGTTCTTTATTAAAAGGGATGTCAATTGGAATACCGTTAGGTGCAACTATTCTACTTCTTTTAATATCTGCAGCTATCCATGATTGTTTAGGCTCAAAAAATTGCTTAATAGCCCATTCACCCATAGCTTCACCACATCTAACTGGATAGCCTATATCTCTAGTTTTTTCTAGTAGACATACATTCGCTCCACCTTTAGCAGAATGAAGAGCAGCCATACTGCCACCGGGGCCACCTCCAACTACAACAATATCATAATTATTCTTCATCGGGGCTCAATACCTCAATTGGACAAACATAAGTACATAGGTTACAATCAATACATGTATCATTATCAATTTTAATACTAGCTTCTCTTACTTCAATACAATCGGGAGGGCAAACTGTAACACAAGCCGTACAAAAATCACATCTATATTCTTTTATATTAATCATTATCTACTAGTAAAGTTGGATAATGCAAAGAAAATCTATGCCAGTAATAATATTTTGAAATATAATATGTTATGACGATAGGATAGAACAATAGAGGAAATATCATAAATAAATAGAAATTAATCAACAAAATTGGATATCGAATCGATCTTATCACATCTTTGTCTTTCCCTCTAAAAATCAAATATAAGAAAAATGGAATGGAGGATATTGAGGATACTACTGATAAAGGCTCTTCTAAATATAATCCAATAAAAAAACTTAAAAGACACATTAAAAAAGCAATTATTGATGTAAATCTTATTCCAATATTTTGTGGAATTGTAATTCTATTGCTTTTTCGATCACCTTCTTGGTCTAATATATTAAT
Organism: Fidelibacterota bacterium; assembly: GCA_002731795.1. Taxonomy (GTDB): domain Bacteria; phylum Fidelibacterota; class Marinisomatia; order SCGC-AAA003-L08; family D37C17; genus TMED161. Next base: position 27,770 of record PCCQ01000019.1, on the reverse strand, counting down.
TGCTAGTACTACTGCTCCATAAATAAGTAAAAATAAAAATATAAATTTTAATGATAAAGAAAATAGACTGATAATAGTCATATCACTTCTAGAATAAATTAATCCAGATAAAATAAGTAATAGGGCTAAAATTATATAAAATAAAAAATTCATGAACATATTTTGCTTAAAATTGAAATTTTGATTTGTAAAAAGCATCCCGCAAATCAAATATAAAAGTACCATTGGTAAAACAACTAGAATATCAATAAAAATAATTAATAAAAAACCAGTAGGTAAAAGAAAAAATAAAATTTTCTTAGAAAAATCTATTGATATGAAATTGTCAATAATTTTTGCTTTATTATTAATTTCATCAACTTCTAAGTCATAAATTTGATTAACGATAAAAATTGATGCACAAATAAAAGAAATGCCAAGAAATAATATAGAAGTTGGGATGCTCAGAGTTGTTGAGTTGATATCAATACTATCATTAATTAAATCACCTATATACATACCAATACATACCATTGCCCATACACCAAAAAAATAAGATAGCCTTGTAATCATAATTACATCCAATAATGGGACTATTTTTTTATGTATAGGGTTAGTTTTCAAAAATTCTTTAATCATATTGTTATAACTCAGATTTTATACGCGAATTAGATAAATTTTCTAGAAAATCAGCATCTACGCCAACTGTTACATATTCTCCATTAAAGCAAGACGTATCAAAATTTTCTATAGATGGATTACCCTCTTTTACAGCACTAACCAGATCCTCTAAATCTTGATAAATCAATTTATCTGCACCAATCTCTTTCGATATTTCATCAATACTTCTATTATGCGCAATTAGTTCTTCTACAAAAGGCATATCAATACCATAGACATTTGGAAATTTAATTGGGGGCGCAGCACTAGCAAAATAAACCTTTTTGGCACCAGCTTCTCGTGCCATTTGAACAATTTGCTTACTAGTATTACCTCTAACAATAGAATCATCGATTAATAAAACATTTTTATCTTTAAACTCTATATCAATTGTGTTAAGTTTTTGCCTCACTGACTTCTTTCGAACTTTTTGTCCAGGCATTATAAAAGTTCTTCCAATATATCTATTTTTAACAAAACCTTCTTTCAATTCTTTATTTAAAGAGATACTCAATGGAACCGTACTGGTTTTACTTGTATCAGGGATAGGAATAACAACATCAATCTCATCAAGCTCTTTTTTTGAAAGAGTTGATTTAATTTTTTCTGCTAAATATCTACCCATAGATAATCTGCTTTCATATACATTAATTTTTTCGATGGTGCTATCTGGTCGTGCAAGGTAGACAAATTCAAAAATACATGGAGTTCTATTGATATCACCATTATATTTCCAAGAGTCAATTTTACCGTGACTATCAATAATGATAGTTTCGCCAGGCTCAACATCTCTATCCAATCGATAACCTAAACATTCTAATGAAACACTTTCAGAAGCAACCATATGAGTTGAATCATTTTTTGAACCAATAACAAGTGGTCTTATACCATTTGGATCTCTAAACGCTACCATTCCATAACCAATAATCATTGCAATGACTGAGTATGCACCTACAACTCTTGAATGGACTTCGTTAACTGCTTTATATATGCATTCGTTATTCAGTTCTCCATCAAGGTTATTTTCAAGAGCACTAGCAAAAATATTAATTAACACCTCTGTATCAGATTGAGTATTAATATGTCTCTTATCTTCATCATATAGCTCTTTTCTTAACTTGGAAGTGTTCACTAAATTACCATTGTGAACTAGCACAATTCCAAATGGAGAGTTTACATAAAATGGCTGTGCTTCAGAATTTTTCATAGTTCCTGCTGTTGGATACCTAACGTGTCCTATACCAATAGAACCCGATAATCTATACATTTGCTCTTCATTAAATACATCCCGAACTAATCCATTATCTTTATGCATTTTAAGGAAACCATTCGAATCTGAAACTGCCATGCCAGCAGCATCTTGACCTCTGTGCTGAAGAACTGTTAAAGCATTATATATTGACAGACATACATTTTCTTTATCTGACTTAATTCCTACTATTCCACACATATTATTTTTTCCTTAAAGGGAAAGTTGATAGTTCCCCATCTATATAAGAATCTATAATACTAGATACATAGAATCCTAAAAACCACCATCCAAATTTATTTCTCATTTTTATATTATCTATACCATCTAATTGATCATAATATGACATTTGGCTTAATGCATAAGATTGAGATACAGTAAAACACATTGATTTAAAATATTTTTGATTATAAGCCTGGCCTTGGGAAACCAAAGGAATTAAAGACCATTTAAATGACTTAGCAGAATCTCTGATTGCTGTAGAGTCAATATCCATATAAGCTGAATAAACGGTTGAAAGTGAGATTATAAATATGGCGATTAATTTCATATTTTTATTCCGATTGCTTCAATCTCAATATTAACATTTAAAGGTAAGCCAGAAACTTCAACAACTGATCTAGCAGGATAATCATAAATGAAAAAATTTTCAAAAGCTTCATTTACAAATTTAAAATTTGACATATCTGTTAAAAAAACAGTAAGCTTAATTATGTTATCACGATTACTACCCCCAGCCTCTAAAACTGAATTAATATTTTCTAAAACCTGTTCTACTTCTTTTGAAAAATCATCTGTAACTAAATTACCACTAATAGGATTAATAGCTATTTGCCCCGATGTAAAAACTAAATTTTCAAAAATTGAACCCTGGGAATATGCTCCAATAGCTTTAGGCGCATTTTTAGTTTTAACTCTATTTATCAATATCACAACTCCAAGTATATAAACCTACTTCATCATCATATCTACGATCAATTTTCATAGGGCTCTTTAAAATTACAAACTCTCCTGCAACTGCTATTTTACAATCAAAAAGATGTCCACCATATGCATTAAAATTTATATCTGAAAAATTAATATGAGAATGAACAAATAAATTGTCATCTTTTAATGTTATATTACCTACTAAACTTGTCAACTCAAATTCTCCAGCTATTGTTTTTTTTATATATTCTTTATTTTCTAAATCATAATAACCTAATTCCGGATCCATAATTGCTCCCAATCCATTAATCCATCCAAATTTAAGATTATAAAAATTCGCTACATCTAAGATAGTTTTATTGACGAATTCACCTCTATCTATTCGTAAGATGATTTTATTATCATAATTTATATGATTCATTTTTCATCAACACTTAAAAAATAATTAACATCAATTTCTCTGTTTGCCTTTGTTTCATTCAGCCTTCTAACAGGTGTAGTGGTAGGTGCATCTAGAATTTTATCAGGATTTCGATCTATATCCTTATCTATTTCAATCATAGCATCAGCAAAAGCATCTAACGTATCAATGGATTCTGATTCTGTAGGTTCTATCATTATTGATTCTGCGACATTTATTGGGAAATATATAGTTGGAGAATGATAATTATAATCTAATAGTGATTTTGCAATATCAAGAGCTTTCACTCCTCTGTTTTTTTGTTTTAATGCAGAAATAACAAACTCGTGCATTGAGCCATTACTGTATGGGACATCATATGTTTCTTGTAATTTTTTCTTAAGATAATTTGCATTTAAAATTGCTACACGAGACATTTTTTCTAAACCTTCATCACCCAATGATAGTATATATGAATAAGCTCTAACTAAAACTAAAAAATTACCATAATAGCTATGCAATCTACCTATTGAATCTTTATTTTTGAATGAAAATTCAAACTTTCCATTATTCTTTACAATTCTTGGATTTGGCAAAAAGTTAGAAAGCTTTTCTACAACGCATATGGGGCCAGCGCCTGGTCCACCACCACCATGGGGTGTTGAAAAAGTTTTATGTAAATTTATATGAGTAATATCAAAACCCATAACTGAAGGTTTTGCAATTCCAAGTAAAGCATTTAAGTTGGCTCCATCCATATACATTAAACCATCCACATCGTGAATAATACCTGAGATTTCTTCTATGTGGTCTTCAAAAAGTCCAAGAGTATTAGGTTGAGTTAACATCATGCCTGCTGTATATTTATCAACTTTACTTTTTAAATCACTTATATCTACCCTTCCTCTTGAATCAGTTCCTACTTTGATGGGTTCATATCCCCCCAAAACAACACTTGCAGGGTTAGTTCCATGGGCAGATTCAGGAATTATAATTGTCTTTTTTTCATTATTTTTAACTTCATGATATTTACTCATTACAAGAATACCAGCATACTCACCTTGGGAACCCGCACTTGGCTGCACAGTAGAAGAATGCATCCCTGTTATTTTATTTAGTATAATTTCTAACTCAAACATAAGCTCTAAACATCCTTGAGCTGATTCAGGGTTTTGAAGGGGATGTATATTTTTAAAACCATCAAAACTTGCAATAAAATCATTTATTTTAGGATTATATTTCATTGTACATGAACCCAGCGGATAAAAGCCTTTATCAATATGATGATTTTTTGCAGATAAATTAGTGTAATGTCTAACAACTTCTGGCTCAGAAACAGCGGGAAGATCCAAAGATTTCTTTCGCAAAAGATTTTGATTTATCTTTGTAGATATATCAATATTAGGACATTCTGAAGGGGGAAGCGATACTCCATCTCTCCCTTTTTTACTTTTTTCAAAAATTAATGTAGAACTAGAATCTCTCATCAATCATTTCCTTTATAATTAAAATAGATTTATCAATAGCTTCTTGAAGTTTACTTGCGTCTTTACCTCCTGCTGTAGATACAGATTTCTTTCCACCTCCACCTCCATCAATGATTTCTGCAACAGGAATAATAATTTCATTTGCTCCAATAATTTCTTGAAGTTTACGGGAAACAACACAAACAAGCATTGGCTTATCTTTTATTATCGTACCTATAACAGCAATGAAATTTTCTGAAAATTTATCAAAAATACTAGAACCGAAATCTTTAATATCTCTAATTCCATTTTGCATAGATGCTATTATTTTTACTTTTTTATAAGTAATAGATTTATCAATTAGTTCATTTATGATATACTCTTGATTTTGCTTAATAAGTAAAGTAATTTCTTTTTCTTTTTCTTTATTATTAGATATAAGTTGACTCATCTTATCAAAGACTTCATCATTACTACAATTCATTTTATTTTTTAACTCAAATATCAAATCTTCTAAATTATTCAAATATGATAAAGCTTTTAATCCAGTTAAAGCTTCAATTCTTCTAACTCCCGTAGAAAGAGAACTTTCACTTTTTATTTTAAATAATGAAATTTCCCCTGTATTACTAACATGAGTACCACCGCAAAGCTCTTTCGAGAAATTTTTAACATCAACAACCCTTACTTGATCACCATATTTTTCATTGAACATTGCTATTGCACCACTTTCTTTTGCTTTATCAAAATCCATTATTGAAACATTTAAATCAATATTTTGTTGAATTTTTTTATTAACCATGTTTTCAACTCTACGAATTTCATCCTTGCTAATTTTATTATAATGAGTTAAATCAAAGCGTAATTTTTGTGAGTCCACTAAAGAACCTGCCTGTTGAACATGATCACCTAAAACAGTTTTCAAAGAAGCTTGAAGTAAATGAGTTGCTGTGTGATTACATTTTATCTTATTCCTATCCAATGAATTAACTACGCAATTGACCTTATTGTTTTTTAAAATATTATCATTGTATTCTTCTGAAATATGGACTATATCTTCACCTATTTTAATAGTATCTGAAATATTTAAGGTATAGTTATCATTAAATATTTTACCATTATCACCTACTTGTCCTCCTGATTCAGCGTAGAATGGAGTTTCTTTAAGTATATACTCATAATGTTTATCAACTTGTCGATATTTTATAATTTTAGATTCTAATTCAAGTGTTTCATAACCCTTAAAAATTGAACCTGTAGTATCTGCAAGTATTTTCCATTCGATTTCTTCGTGATCTAATATAAATTTACCTGATTCACGAGCTCGTTTTTTTTGTTGCTGCATTTCTTGATTAAATGAATCAATATCTACACTGAGATTTTTTTCCTTCGCCATAAGTATTGTTAAGTCAATTGGGAATCCATAGGTATCATATAATCGAAAAGCATCTTGGCCATTTATTTTACTATTTTTTTCCTGATTACTGGCTATCTCATTAAAAATTAATATACCTTTATCTAAAGTTTTTAAAAATGAACTCTCTTCGGATTTAATTACTGATTTTATATGATTCTTTTTTTCAATCAATTCAGGGTAAGCATCACCCATAATCTCAGCTAAAATATCTACTAAATTATAGATAAATGGATTCTTTAAATTTAACATTCTTGCATATCTAGATGCTCTTCTTAATACTCTTCTAAGAACATATCCCCTACCTTCATTTGAAGGCATAACTCCATCAGCTATTGAAAAAGATAGCATTCGTAAATGATCAGCTATAACTCTATGCGGAGTATCTATTTTTTTATTTGAAACCCTTTCTATCTCACTGATTATTGGCTTGAACAAATCTGTTTCATAATGATCATTTACGTTATTAACTACAGATAATATTCTTTCTAAACCCATACCTGTATCTACATGTTTAACTGGTAAATCAATAAGTGACCCATCTTTAGAACGATTATACTGTATGAAAACTAAATTCCAAATTTCACGATATAAATCTTCACTATTAACACCACTTGGATCTTGCCTATTGGCATCATCACCCATATAGTAATGAATTTCTGTACAAGGTCCACATGGTCCGGTATCACCCATTTCCCAAAAGTTATCCTTTTCAGCGAATCTAAGAATTCTTTCATGCTTAATGTCGGTCAGCTCTTTCCAAAGGTTTTCTGATTCAAGATCATCTTTATAGACAGTTACCCATAATCTTGATTTATCTAGATTTAAAACTTCAGTTAAATATTCCCACGCCCATTTTATTGCTTCTGATTTATAATAGTCACCAAATGACCAATTTCCTAACATTTCAAAAAAAGTATGATGAAAGTTGTCTACGCCTACCTCTTCAAGGTCATTGTGCTTTCCACTTACTCGTATACATTTCTGTGAATTTGCAACTTTGGTTGATTCAGGTTTGATACTTCCTAAGAAAATATCTTTAAATTGGTTCATGCCCGCATTAGTAAATAACAATGTAGGATCATCAATTGGAGATACGGAGGAGCTTCGAACGAAAGTGTGCTCTTTCTTTTTTGTAAAGTAATCTATAAAATTTTGTCTTAATTCTTTTGAGTTCATTTAAAAGTCAAATTGTGTATCAAGTTGCATTATTCTAATCGGTTCAAATTCACCATTTTCTCGTAATCTATATGTCGTTCTTGACTGATAAGTTATAGTCATTCTATCAGAAGCCTCTACACCAATATCATAACCATGAATCGAACTAGAACCTAATTTAAATGGATTTGAAACATTATTATTTTGATAAAAAAATTCAATTTTTTTAACCTTAGGTATTAAGTTTGGATTAATATTTATACTTGAGCTAAATGATTTATATGTATTTACATCTTTTATTAGATACTGATACCCAACAAGGAAATTCATAATTCTTAATATATCATAAGAAAAGTATGAATAGACTCCATTCATCGTTTTATATTCTTGTAGAGTGCTTTCTTTAGTATAAAATTCATCATTATTATAATCATTTGAACTATCAATTGTTCTTTGGATATCATATGATCTATCCCAGTAATTGAACATAAAATTATTTGACAAAATATGGCGACCTTCTAATTTAAATTTTCCATTTTTAAATCTGTAAGATAATCCAGGAAAAATAATCCCATTTCCTAGATTTTGGTCATTGTCTGTTTTGCCTATTAATTGAGCCCACTCACTATAAATTGAAATCTTATCAGAAAGCACATAATCTGCACCTATTGAAATGCCAGAAACAGGGTCTTTACCTTCATAAGGAGATTGATTTTCAATCAAATCATAAGTACTAGAACATTCTAAACTTAGTTCTAAAACCTGCTCTAGCTCTTGACACCAATCAATCCAATCTGACTCACTTCTGTTTGATGGAATTTCATCTAATCTAGACAATTGATTAATATCATGTGCAATGTTGATAAATACATTTGATCTAGATGATAGATTAAATTGGGTTTCCAAGGCAATTAATCCTGGAGTTGATTTGAAATCACTATGAATATATTCAAACTTAACTTTATCATTTCCAGCAATTAGGTTTAAACCTATTTTTTTTACCTGAGGATATTCTAGTGAATTTGAATAGCGGTCGACAAGGGCGCCATAACCTAAAGTTATTGATGGCAATGATCCTGCCCTAAAATAGAAATTATCATTTCGATTACCCCATCGCAGATAATATATTTTATCCATAATAGTTTCTAAAGAAGTATCAAAATTGCTAAACATCCAATTTTTAGAATATATTTCTCCATTTGCATCAATATAAATATTTACATCTAAACCTAAACCTAACTTATTATAAGTAATCTCAGGTCGAAAAGAAATTTGATTATATATTTTACCATCAATAGTCGCTGCACCAAAACTTCCAGTAGCAATATAGTTAGCGAATAATAAAGTATTTGATTGAATAAATAAGCCTATAACAAAGAATGATATATAAATTTTAAAATATGTATACATTTTATTTTTCAAGTTGATATTTAGTTGTTTTTATGAAAAGAAAATAAAATAACATTATATTCAAAAAACCAAATATTTCAAATCCAATATAATAATACGGGTGCTCTCCAATAATTAAAATATTATCTACTTCTGGCCTTATCCTTGTATACATATAATTTGAGTTTAAAAAGCCATTTAAAATATGTATACAAAAAAGTAAAATTTGGGATATAACAGCAACTATTAGCCATGATTTTATCCTTGGTCTATGTCCTAAGACATAAGTTAAATACAAACCCGATAGAATAATTCCACCGTGTGATATAAAATATTCAACTAGCAAAACTCTATCGTACCCAAGTGTTAACTCTGGCGTCAGTAGTGCCTGAAAGGCTCCAGGGATACCTAATAAAATTAAAAATTCATATAAAATTTGATTGAATTTAAAAAGTATAAACGATGAGATAATAGCTGAAATTCCACAAAGATGAAGAGGTAAACTATGAACTTTATCCCAAATATCAATATGAATTTGGTAAGGGTGAATTAGCAAAATCCTTAAAAGTAAAATACAACCTATGAAGAAGCCTAATTTCATTCTCTGATCTATATTTTTACATATTTTAAGACCACTAAATAAGAAAATTGCTATTATACCTGTTGATATAAAATTCACTAAAAACCACTCAGAACTGAATGTTGGTATAATGTAATGTTTAATCATTAGATCCCGATAAATTCTCTTACTTCTTTTTTGATTTTTACCATAAATTTCTCATTATCTTTAAGGTATTGTTTAGCATTTTCTCTACCCTGGCCAATTTTTTCTTCATTATAAGAATACCATGAGCCCATTTTCTTTATGATATCAGCTTTAACCGCTAAATCGAGAAGATCACCTTCATATGAAATTCCTTCTCCATACATAATATCAAATTCACACATTCTTCCAGGTGATGCCATTTTATTCTTAACTACCTTAACTCTTGTGCGATTACCAATAATTGAATCAGAATCTTTTATGGATGCAATTCTTCTAATATCTAACCTTAATGAAGAATAAAATTTTAAGGCATTACCTCCAGTTGTGGTTTCTGGACTTCCAAACATTACACCTATTTTGTGCCTAAGCTGATTTATGAATATAACACATGTTTTTGATTTTGATACAGTACCAGTTAGTTTTCTTAATGCTTGTGACATCAGCCTTGCCTGAAGCCCCATATGAGAATCACCCATGTCACCTTCAAGTTCAGCCTTTGGAACTAATGCAGCAACTGAATCAATAACAATAACATCTAATGTACCACTCCTAACAAGTATATCTGCTATTTCTAATGCTTGTTCACCATTATCTGGTTGAGAAAAATATAAACTTTCAAAATCAACGCCTAGTTTCTTAGCATAACTTGGATCAAAAGCATGCTCAGCATCAATAAAAGCAGCTACACCATTATTCTTTTGAGCTTGAGCAATAATATGAAGAGTTAAAGTTGTTTTACCTGATGATTCAGGACCATATATTTCAACAATCCTTCCTCTGGGTACTCCTCCGATACCAACTGCAGCATCTAATGATATGGAGCCAGTAGAGATTCCATTGCATTCAACCACAACTTCTTCATTGAGCTTCATTATTGAACCTTTACCATATTGTTTTTCAATTTGTGTTATTGCGAGATCAAGAGTTTTGTCATTTGAAGCCATAATTATTTCCTTTAGATTAAGTTAAACTTACCAATACGTTTGTAGTGCACTCTACCATTAATGTTTCTACTTTCAAATAAAGTGAAAAATTTGATATGAAATTCTATTGGAAAATATACAGAATTCATAAAATTCTTCACATCAATATTATTGTTAATTTCTGTTTTTTTCTTTCTTGCAATAGTTATATGGGGCATAAACTTGCTTTTAGTAGACATTTTTAAAGTTTTTACTAGTTGAACCTGTAATTCATAATTTATTTCTTGAAGTTTTTCTTTACCTCTATCAATACCTAACCATAATATTTGATTTTCATTTCCAAAGACACCAGTGCCATTTATTGAAATTGAAAAATCTTCATACTCACTAATTACAGTATTAATATCACTAAACAATTTTTCATCTTCAACCGTATCAGTAATACCAAGAAAAAGCAATGTAAGATGAAGATTATTACCCGACACCCAATTATAGAACTTTTGGTTATCTCCTAAAGTTGTTCTTGCCATAATGATAGTATCGATAATTTTTCTAGGTATTTTGTAACCTAAGAATAAACGTCTATTCATAATTTTCTTTAATTTTCAATCTTAATAGATTAAGTGCTGACATTGAAGATGTTTCCCTATTAATTTTTCTATCATTTATTTTAGACTGATACATTTTTGAAAAAAAATGTCCTTTAATAAAAATCCCAACATAATATAGTCCAACAGGTTTATCGTCAGACCCACCAGTGGGGCCTGCGATCCCAGTTATTGATAATCCTATATCAGTTTCATATAAATTAGCTACGTTGTATGCCATTATCTCTGCAACATTACTACTAACTGCTCCGTATTTTTTTAAAATAGATTGTGGTACTTGCAANATTTTATTTTTTATCTCATTAGAGTAAGCAACAATACCACCTACAATNAAATTTGAGCTTCCTGGATTATCTGTAAGTTGCTTTGATATAAGCCCACCTGTACATGATTCAGCTANAGATATAGTTAGTTTATGTTTTAACATCAAATTGGAAACTACTTTATCAAGAGAATCATTATTATANCCNTAATAAAATTTACCAATTTTTTTTAAAAGTTCTTNTTTTATNTCATCTANGCAGAAATTATTATCTATTTGGATTATTCTAATATTTACTCCTGTAAAATGAGGAAGAATAGAAAATTTAAATCTTTTATTATTATCGTAAATAATTTCTTTAATCATATTGAATAAATAACTTTCAGTGATTCCTGTTGTTTTAATTGTAATGTATGGATTTGAAATCGGCTCATTTGATATATAATATGGAATTATATGATTAGTAATCATATCTTTATATTCTTTTGGAACACCAGGTAAAACAAAAAATCTTGAATTAGCATGCTCACCGGTCATTCCTAAAGCAGTTCCGATATCATTTGGTATTGGTTTGAAACTATCTAGTATTTCTGCTTGAGAAGACAGCATAGAATGAACAGAACTATTTACTCCCCTTTCATTCTTTTTTTTTGCAAACTTTTTCTTTAATATTTTTAGATAATCATGATTAATAACTTTTGGTAGCTTGAGAAAACGTGAGAGTGTGTCTTTAGTTATATCATCATGAGTTGGCCCCAATCCTCCTGAAATAAATATATAATCAATATTATTTTTTATACAAAATTCAAGCTCAGAAATAATTAATTTTTGATTATCAGGTATATTTACAGATCTTGATATCGAAAGACTAAAATCTCGAAGGCGCTCTTTTAGCCAATGTGAATTAGTATCAACAGTAAAACCATTTAATAATTCATCACCTATTGCAATTATGGCTACTGTCTTCATATATACTGAACTAAAATTATACTTACACAAAGACCAGCCAGTAAATCATCTAACATTATACCATATGCCCCATTATAAAATTGAGAATAGTAAATGACTGATGGTTTTAAAATATCAAAAACTCTAAATAGTATGAATGCAATAGACATGATTACTAAATCAGTTAAAAATAGTAATGATAAAGACATTCCAATTACTTCATCAATGACAATTTCTTGTGGATCTTTATCATTATAGCATATAAGTGAATTTTTGATTGAAAAAAATCCTATTATAGATATAAACAGAAAAATTAAAAGTCTTAATAAAATATTTTCAGGCATAAAACTATACCATATAAAAAATGTTGCAAGACTTGCTATTGTTCCTGGCGCATACTTTACCTTTCCTAAATAAAAAAATGTAGAAATTAATTGTGAAATTCTATTTTTGATCATTTTATTTTTTGTAAAAGTAAATTAATATTTTTTCGATAATAATCTATTCCAGTATAAAATGTAAATACTGTCAAGAGGATCATAAAAGTTTTTAAAACAAAAAATATACTATTATCAATAAGAATTGATTCGAAGATTAGTAGAATTAATAATAATATAATCATGATCATCTGAAGTGATGTTTTAAACTTACTAATATTAGATGTTATCATTGAAATATTATATTTCTTCATTAACAACCTTAAAATAGTTACTAAGAAATCTCTTAAGAATATTAAAATAACCATCCAAGGTAATACGATATCTGAAAGTATATCTATTCGTAGGAATATTATAAATGTGGCTAAAACTAATAATTTATCAGCCAAAGGATCCATGAAAAGTCCAAATTTAGATACGGCATTAAATTTTCTTGCTAATTTTCCATCTAAATAATCTGTAAAGCATGCTATTAAAAGAATTAATAATGAATATGTATATGCATTCTTAATTTCAGAAGTCATTAATACAGCAAAAACTGGCACCAGTAAAATTCTCATAATGGTTAAAAAATTGGGGATATGTTTTCTCAAATTTTTGTTCTTTCTGTAAATGCTTTAGCTAAAGTCATTTCGTCAATATAGTCAAATTGGCCACCAATAGGAATTCCTCTGGCTAGCTTAGATACTATAATTTTAGAATTATAGCGTTCAAGCTTGTCTGCAAGGTATATTGATGTCGCATCACCTTCTAAACTTGTATCCGTGGCTATTATAATCTCTCTGATATTATCATTAAGTCGTTGAAATAATTCATTAATATTTAAATCTTCTGGACCTATTTGATCTAATGGGGATAGCACTCCTCCTAATACATGGTATAATCCTGGAAATCCTGTTTTATCAATTGCAATAACATCTTTGGGGCGTTGAACTACACAAATTTTACTTTCATCTCTTTTTGAATTACATGCATTGCATATATTTTCTTTTTCAATGTAAAAAAAGCATACATTGCATATAGAAAGTCTATCCTTTACATTTATAATATTTTTAGAGAAATTATAATTAGACTCATTTGTATTTTCAGCAATATAATAAGCTAATCTTTCTGCAGTTTTAGCACCTATACCTGGTAACTTTTTAAATGAATCAATAAGACTTTGAAGTGTATCAGGCAGTGAAATCATAGCATGCCTGGAATATTCATTCCTCCTGTTATTGCTTTCATTTTATCTCCCACCTCAGAATCAACATTCTTATATGTTTGTTTTATAGATGCTAAAATTAGATCCTCGACCATATCTATTTCCTCTTCTAATATTGAAGGATCAATTTTAATTGATAAAATTTCTTTTTTTCCATTAGCTTCAACTTCTACTAGATTTCCCGATGCAGATCCTTTAATTCTAGTATTTTGAAGCTCATCTTCCATATCTTTCATTTTTTTTTGCATTTGCTGAGCTTGTTTCATCAAACCTTTCATCCCACCTTTAGGAAACATCTAATACCCTCCTTTTAAGATATTATTTTACCTTTAAACATATTAATTGCATCATCAAGTAATGGATGATCCTTCTCATCTTTATTTATATTGGTATCTTCTTCTGATGCGATTTCTATATTTTTATTACTTTCGATCATTTCTACATTTATATCAATGGAAAATCCACAAACATCATTGATTACATTAATTATAATTGACTTATCAGACTCCAAAACTTTTTTTATAAACTGATTACCATTGTTTAACTGTAAAATTAAAATTTCATTTTTTATTTCTTTAGCATTTGTTTCTTCAAAAAATGATGACAGCTTACTGTTTTGTTTATCTAGCTGTTGAATAATTTCGTTCCAATTGCTTTTTACTAAATTTATTGAAGGTAATATCTTGCTTTCAGACACAATATCGCTAGCATCCTTATTATGTTCGTAATTGTAAGAAGCTTTATTATTTTCAGTTTCGTCCATTGATATTTCAGACTCACTTGTTTGAGAATGCTTTAATTCTTTGTGATTATCAGATACATTATTTGAATTTTCAAAATTTTGCTCTCTATTTTTATTGATTTCATCTTGTTTTGAATCAATCTGATCATTTAAAATAGATCTTTCAGGATTAGAATTGTTTTTAAACTTATCATATGAACTATTTGATGCAACTATAGAAATATAATCAACTATCAATACTTCAATTGACACTTTATTATTTTCAATAAATTTCATCCTAGCAGATAAAGCAAAACCTAACTTTATCATTTTTAGAATGTCTTTAATTTCAAAATTGAGATTATTAATTATCTTTTCTTTAAGATGTTTAGAAATATATTGACGCTTATTATTTTTATTTACTTTAAGTAACATACTTTGATTTAAAAACCCTATGAGATCATTTACAAATAATTTCGATGATACACCTGCGTCTAATATTGAATGATATAAATCAATAGCTTTATCAGTATTTTGTTCTAATATGCTTTTACATATTGAATACATATCTTCTTGATCTATCAAGCCAATTGCTGATCTTAAATTATTAATATTAATAATTTTATCAGAATATGCAATTATTTGATCTAACATACTTAATGCATCTCGCATACTTCCATCTGATTTTTGTGAAATTAATTCAATTGCATTTTCCTCAAAGTCTATATTCTCTTTTTTTAGTATATAATGTAACCGATCTACGATAACCTCTGAACTTATTCTCATAAAATCATATCTCTGAGTTCTTGAAAGTATTGTTTGGGGCATTTTTTGTGGATCTGTTGTCGCTAAAATAAAAATTACATGCTTCGGTGGTTCTTCAAGAGTTTTAAGTAAAGCATTAAAAGCTTGCTCTGTAAGCATATGAGCTTCATCAATAATATAAACCTTGTATTCAACTGAGGATGGTGGAAATTTAACTGATTCTCTTATTTCGCGGATCTCATCAATACCCCTGTTTGATGCACCATCAAGCTCAATTATATCTAAACATGCCTCATGACTATCAAGTCCATTTACAGTGGAAGCTAAAACTCTAGCAGTTGTAGTTTTTCCAACTCCCCTTGGTCCTGAAAAAAGGAATGCCTGCGCAAGTCTATTTATAGAAATTGCATTTTTTAGAGTATGTGTAATATGGCTTTGACCAACAATTTGATCAAAGGACTTAGGTCTCCATTTGAGTGATAGTATTTGATATGACATATTATTTAATCTGCGCACCGATGGTAGAATTCTCTGTTAGAAAAATATTTTTTACAGCCAGCTCACTTTCAGGATTCTACGGCACATAGAAATATACTCTACCGCTGCTTCTTTCCAGACCTGACGGGTTTAAAGTCTATACTATTGCGTAAAGCTAAAAGAGTCAACACCACTTATAATAAACATCAAACTCAGCAAAACCCATCCATCGGAATTCAATCCTGCATGAGCGGACTTCAGGTTACAAGGAACCGCTAACTCCCCATCTAGCACAGAAATTATTATCTTTTATAATTTCTTAAAAATTTTGGAATATCTACTTCAGAAATAATATTATCTTTTTTATCTTTTTTAAATGAATTTCTACTTTCATTCCAAAATAATTCAAATTTGTGATTCAAAATAGATTTGAATTCATCATCAAAGCTTCTAATTACTTTATTAATTCTATTTTTCAACTCATTTGAAGAAGCAGGACCGTATGTCAAACTTGTTTCTTCAAAATGATCTATCAAAGTTGTTAACTTAGAAAATCTATCTTTTTGTTCAACGCTTAATTCTTTATCGTTATTTTCTTTAATCATTTTTTAAATCTTCATTTCTATTAAGTGCGCCATACATCATTAAAAGACTTCCAATTGTCAAAATTGGCACAGATAAATATAACCAATAATAATCATTAAATCTTTCATTTAAATGATATCCAATAACACTTCCAATTCCAATACCTATCAGATTCATACCCAATAAAATACATAAAAATGCATTAAACTTCATCGGTAGCCTTTTTATTTTTTTTCTTAAATGGATTAAAATTCTTAATCCATTTACGTAGATTAATGTTCTTAATCCATTTATGAAAAACTCCATTTTTCCCCCAATTATGCTTGGGGGAAAATAAAATTAATTTATTTTCTAAAATTCTTTGCTTTCTATATTCTATAATGTCTCTTGGATCTGAAATATTATATATAATATCAGATTTTACAGTTGTAACATTTTCTACCAATGCATCTTGATTAATATCATAATGAACATTTGCTATATTGATATCAAGCTTAATTTCATTATTTATTTTAATATTAGCTTTCAAACCATAGATGATATTTTCTTTTAAATTCTTAGAATTTGATAAAGAAAAATTTCTATGAAAATATATAGAAAAATCATCAAGGCGCTTAAATATATAGCCATATTTAGAATACATTTCAATATCAAATGAATAATATGACTCACTGCTTTGCCTATCGTTATCAATTAGATACATACCAGACACTTTTAAACCTCTTTTGTTATAATAATTGTAATCATATGATAAAGAGGTACCAATAGTTGGATACACAAAGTCATCTTTTAAGTACAGTGTCTGCATTTCTTTGGATAAATAAACTACATCATTATTATTACAATCTCCATCATTATCAACATCTTCACATGGGAATATCCCCGAACTCTCATTTAGAACAAAAAATCTATTGCTTGAATCATAGTTACCAATTAATGTTTTTTCAAAATCATATGTAGACGAGAAAAATGAAGGTATGTAAAGAGCAGCATTTGCATGTATTCCTATTTTAAATTTATGACCATCTGAGGATTCATATCTAGTCCCAAGCATTGAACCCCATGTTCCTTTTCTTCTTTTTCCAGATGTTCCAGAAGCTTCATTAGATTCATCGCTATTATCATATCTAAAATATTGAATTTCATTATTAAAAAATATTCCATCAAGCTCTGCAATTAAATTTATTTTATAGTTTTTATTTTTAAATAATTCATACTCAAAATCTAATTGACGAGCTCTAATAGTGGAATTAGCATCTAGATCTAGATCTAGCTCTGAATATTGATTGAAATCTGTTATGGAGCCGTAACCAAGAGTTAATGGGAAACGTTTAGAAATATGATAAGAAATATGATATCCAAACATTCCGCCAGAATTAAATATTTGAGATAAATCTGAAATGAAGAAGTCAAATTTATATGAATATTTATTCATTGGTAAAATATTAAATAATAAGCCTGTTCTTTTCATAATTGGGTAATTATATGTATTAGAGTATTTATTTAATAATTGACCATGTCCAAATGTAATATTGTTAATATCTCCAATACTAAGGGACATTACCTTTGAATGGTTATGATAATTGATATTTTCAAAAATAGATAAAATACTTGATATATCATTCCAATCATTAATATTCAAATCTGAGGGTTCATTAGATAAAAAATAGTCAAATTTAATTTTTGCATTAAAATTATCGTCATTGAAATATGCTTCTATACCTAAAGGAAAATATAAGTTGTCATATATTATTGAAGCCCCAGATATTATATTTAATCCAAACTTACTGGTATCTTCTTCAATAGGAGTAAAATCTTTAGTAAAGTCTGGGATAAGCTGAAATTCATTTAAATCATATAATGTTGAGTCGGCTATAATATATTTTTCTCTATTAATGATAAAATCACTAAAGATATAATCTGGAACTACTATTTCAATCTCATTTTCGTGTTGATCAATCTGTTCTATTTTACTATCTGATGCACGAATCATAGCTGTATGGTCCGTACTATATCTGATACCTTTGTATTTATCAGATATATCTAGTCTTGAACCAAAACTATAAATTTGATCAAAAAATAAATTTTTAGATGATACCCAAGCATTAGAATTTGTCAAATAAATTTGTGAATAATTACTAAAAACAAAAGTTTCTTTTGAAATTTCAGGGTTTCTATTACTTATATAAAAACTTCCATCTAATAAATATATTTCTCTAGTATTTTGATTCTCAATAATTTTTATTTTTGTATTTGAATCTATTCTTAAAAATGTTCTTTTATCATTACTATAAATGTCACAATATGAGGCATCTTTAACATCTATAATATATCCATTATTTATTTTTCTACCTTTTATTGCTACAAGAGAAAGATTTTTCTCATCATTGGTTTCAACTACTACATTTCCTTTCATGCTATGAATGTACCCGAAAGAGCTAGCATTAAGAAACGTAGTCATTAAAAATAGATATATAGTAATAATTTTTGTTATCAATTTTTTCATATTTCTTGCGGAGAGAGCGGGATTTGAACCCGCGGTGGAGTTGCCCCCACACACGCTTTCCAAGCGTGCACCTTAAACCACTCAGACATCTCTCCTATTCATTGAATAAAAAATTTAAATAAAAAAAACCCCTTTTCTAAGGGGTTTTTTATTGTGGGCGATGAGAGACTCGAACTCCCGACTTCCTCCTTGTAAGGGAGGCACTCTGAACCAACTGAGTTAATCGCCCAAATTAATCCAGTGCTAATTTTATAACTTCCTCTACTTCTTTTACAAAAGTAATTTTCAAATCTTTTCTAACTTGCTCAGGAATTTCTTCTAAATCTTTTTTATTTAAATCTGGAGCTAGTATATGCTTCAGTCCTGACCTGTGTGCAGCAGTAGATTTTTCTTTTAATCCTCCTATTGGAAGGATATTCCCACGAAGTGAAATTTCTCCCGTCATTCCAAAAGTGCTATTAACTGGCTTATTAGTTAAAAGAGAAATAATAGCTGTAGCCATAGTAACTCCTGCGGACGGGCCATCTTTAGGAATAGCTCCTGCAGGTACATGAAGGTGAATATCATTTTTTTTATAAAAGTCATTATCTATGTTAAATTTATCACAGTTAGATCTTACGTAAGAGTAAGCTGCCTGTGCAGACTCTTTCATTACATCTCCTAATTTACCCGTCATTTTAAATGACCCCTTACCAGGCATTTTTGTAGCCTCAATAAATAATATGTCGCCACCAAATCCAGTCCATGCTAGACCAACTGCCACCCCAGGTTTGCTTAATCTCTCAGCAACATCTGAAAAAAACTTCTCAGGCCCCAAATAGTCTAAAATAACTTTATTACTTAATTTGACTGTTTTTTTAATACCTATTGATATGTCTTTTGCTACTTTTCTACATAGATTTGCAATTTGTCTTTCTAAGTTTCTTACTCCAGCTTCTCTAGTATAAGAGTCAACCACTAGCTTAATTCCATCATCTACAAATGATATTTCCCTAGATTTCAAACCATGCTCTTTGATTTGCTTTGGTATCAGATGATCTTTTGCTATCTCAACCTTTTCATCAAGTATATATCCTGAGAAATCTAAAATCTCCATTCTATCTCTTAATGGACCAGGTATCTGGTCGATTCTATTTGCAGTTGTTATAAACATAATTTCTGATAGATCAAAGTCAACTTCTAGGTAATGATCATTAAAAGAAAAATTTTGTTCAGGATCTAACACTTCAAGCAGTGCACTTGACGGGTCACCTCTAAAATCTGTTCCTAATTTATCTATTTCATCAAGCATAAATAT
This sequence comes from Fidelibacterota bacterium, assembly GCA_002731795.1. Lineage (GTDB taxonomy): Bacteria > Fidelibacterota > Marinisomatia > SCGC-AAA003-L08 > D37C17 > TMED161. Next base: position 7,626 of record PCCQ01000019.1, on the reverse strand, counting down.
TGGATTTTTAGTTCCAGCTTTTTTTAGACTTGCAATTATTCTTCCAGGTAAAGCCCCTATGTAGGTTCTTCTATGTCCTCTAATCTCAGCTTCATCTCTTACGCCGCCCAGGGAGATTCGAACAAACTCTCTTCCCATTGCATTAGCAATCGACTTCCCAATGGATGTTTTACCTGTTCCAGGGGGACCCGAAAAACATAGTATAGGACTTTTAATTTTTTCATCTTTTTTACTTCTTGAAATTTTTAGGTTTCGTACAGCAAGGTGTTCTAGTATTCTATCTTTAATTTTATTAAGGCCATAATGATCTTTATCAAGAGTATCTTTGGCAAAGTTGAGGTCTTTTTTATCATCAGATTTTTTATTCCATGGAAGATCGGTCAGCCAATCCAAATAAGTTCTTGATACTGTGTACTCAGGAGAATGAGATGGTATTTTTTTTAAACGCTTCAACTCTTTCATTGCAACTTTATTTACATCATCTGGCATACCAGCTTCATCCACTTTATTTCTAATTTCATCAATTTCAACACTTGGTTCATCCTCACCAAGCTCTTTTTGAATAGCTTTCATTTGTTCTCTAAGATAATATTCTCTTTGAGACTTTGAAATTTCATCTTGAACCTCAGATTGAATTTTCTCACCTAACTGAATTCTTTGAATTTCCCTTGTAATAATTACATTTGTTTTTTCTAACCTCTTCTTAACATCAATAGAAGCTAAAATTTCTTGCTTTTCTTTGATTGGAATATTAATAAGAGAAATTGATTTATCTGCTAGTTTCCCAGGATTTTGTATACTTGTTAGGATGTCTGCTTGTTCATCGGATAAGTAAGGTGCTATATCAATTAATTTCCTAAAAATAGCATGTAAATTTGCTGTCATAGAATCAAGTTCACTTCCATAGTCAAAAATTTCTTGATTCCTGGTCACCATGGCCTTTATAAATGATTCATTATCAATATTTGTTTCCAGCTTAACTCTTTCTAAACCTTGAACAATAGCTGATTTTGACCCATCGGGCATATCGAATACTTTCATTATATTTGCTAATGTACCCCAATCATATAAGTCTTCAAGAACTGGCACTTCAACTGAACTATCTTTCTGAGCAACTACAACTATATGTTTATTTTTTGAACCTTTTAAGCTATTTACTAGTTCTAAAGACTGTTCTCTACCAACATAAATAGGGATAATTTGCTGAGGAAATAAAACCGTATTTCTCAATGGTAGAACAGGATATAAATCAGTTGATTTTTGTTTACTCATAATAAATAATTTATAACAAATATTAGACCATAACTAAATAATATGACAAAATGTTAGTAGTATAATATTATTTTTTACATTCCATGCTAATAGTTTGCATAGAAACTGCCATTTCTTGTGGATTTCTATACATATCTTCCAATGATAGATACTTTAGCTCTAACTTATTTAAAACACAATTACAAAGTTCATTGTCGCCAATACCAAGACTTAAACAGCTATCAATCCAATTTTTTTTATCATCAATACTCCAGCCTTTACTTTCACTGGGATCACTTAAAATTAAAACATATGCAACAGATATCATGAAAATGAGCGTAACTATTGAAAATCTAATATACTGTTTCATAATAATTCCTAATTAATTATTGTATAGCTTAACCTGTTCATCAGCATGATATGAGGATCTTACAAGAGGTGCTGACTCTACAACTTTAAACCCAAGTTCATAACCAAATTGTTTGTATACTTTAAATTGATCTGGATGAACAAATCTTTTGACTGTTAAATTATTTTTTGATGGCTGAAGATATTGTCCAATATTAAATATTTTAACTCCTATAGAAGCAACTTCTTCCATAGTCTCAAAAACTTCTTCATCAGTCTCCCCAAGTCCGACCATCATTCCAGTTTTTGTTAGAAGACCGAAATCAACAGACATTTTTAATACTTCTAAAGTTCGATCCCAATTTGATTGTTTTCTAACACTCTTAGAAATTCTCTTAACGCACTCGACGTTATGAGAAAAGATTTCAGGTTTTGCGTTGAAGACTTTTTCCAAAGAAGGAATATGTGCTTTAAAATCTGGTGTTAATACTTCTACACTACATCCAGGCACAGACAGATGTATTTGGTTTATTGTATCTGCCCATATTGATGCCCCGTAATCATTTCTTAAATCATCTCGGTCAACAGATGTTACAACAACATGTTTTAACTCCATTTTTTTTACAGCTTGAGAGACTCTAATTGGCTCCATTGTATCGTAAGTTGGTGGTTTTCCTGTCTTGACAGAGCAGAAGCCACAAGCTCTTGTGCATACATCACCAAGAATCATAATTGTAGCAGTTTTCCTGTTCCAGCATTCATAAATATTAGGGCATCTTGCCTCTACACATACTGTATTTAGCATTTTGCTATTTATAATTTCTTTTGTGGCTTGAAATGCTTCACTCGTATCAAGCTTAATCTTCAACCAATCTGGCCTGCGAATATTTGTATTTAAATCACTCATTATTAAATTTCAATCTTATCTCCATATGAGTCTATTACTTGAGATAAATAGGATAAAAATTTTGTCCCATAAGCTCCATCAATTAAGCGATGATCATATCCAAGAGTTACATACATCATACTTCTTATAACAATAGAATCTCCAAAATTAGTTTCTTTAACAACAGGTTTTTTTTGAATTTTACCGATTGACAAAATTCCTACATTCGGTTGATTAATAATTGGAATTCCAAAAAGTCCACCAAACACACCTGGATTAGTTATTGTAAAAGTAGAGCCCTGAACTTCTTCTAGGTCGAGCTGTTTATTTCTTGCTCTTACTGATAAATCTTCAAGCGATCGTGACAATCCTATTAAATTAAGTTCTTCAGATGATTTTATAACAGGTACAATTAAATTATTATCTTCAAGAGCAACAGCTACACCCATATTAATATTTTTGTGATGAACTATATTAGTATCTACAATTGAAGTATTTAATAGAGGGAATTCACTCAAAGCTTTGATGCAAGCATCAATTAAAAGTGACGTAACTGTTAGTTTAATTGAATGTTTATCTTTATAAACTTCTGAGTATGTTTTCTTAACCTTAAGTAAATTTGTAACATCTATATCTATAGTTGAATAAACATGTGCTGAAATACTCTGAGATTGAATCATATGCTCAGAAATTTTCTTTCTAATAGGATCCATAACCTCAACTTTTGAATCTAAATCCTGAGATAAGGGAACTCTAGATTTTTTTGATTCTTCATTTACAGTTATTGCATCATGCGAACTACTAGTTTCCTTAGATTTTAAATAACTTAGAATGTCTAATTTATTTACTCTACCACCTCTTCCTGTTCCTAATATATTATCAAGTTCTGTGAGGTGAAGGCCTTCTTTTTTTGCAATTGATCGTACCAATGGAGAATAAAATCTACTTGAAACTTTATAATCATTTTTCAAATCTATGTCTGGTTTATTTGAGGGAATTTCAATCGAGGACGTGATATTTTTATTGGTATCAATTAAATCTTTATCCTTTAAATCAGATTTTTCAGAATTATCTTCTTTATTTATTTTTTCTCCTTTTTCACCTATTACACCTATAACTGTACCGACTTCAACAGTTTCATTCGCATCAAAAAGAATTGATATTATTTCTCCTGTTGCTGGAGAAGGAACTTCTGAATCAACTTTATCTGTAGATATTTCAAGAATAGTCTCATCTTTTTTAACCGTATCGCCAACATTCATTTTCCATTCAGTTATGGTACCTTCAGTAATAGATTCACCCATTTTCGGCATTATGATATCAGTTGCCATTATTTATCCTTAAAAATTAATTGTTTTATTGATTGCATCTTTTATCCAATTTGTTTGTACTAATATATTTTCTTCAAGAGTGCTAGAATATGCAATTGGTAAATCTTTAGATGCAACTCTCAAAATTGGAGCATCTAAGAATTCAAATAAATGCTCAGAAATTTGTGCAGATATCTCTCCACCAAAACCATTAGTCAGATTATCTTCATGAGCAATAACTATTCTATTTGTTTTCGAAACAGATTCCTTAATAATATCTATATCTAATGGATAAAGTGTTCTCAAATCTATAATATCTGCTGAAACCCCAAGCTCTTTAACTGCTTCTATAGATTTTTGCACAATAGCACCCCATGTGATAATTGTAATATCATTACCAAAAGATATATATCTGCCTTTACCAAATTCTAACAAAGTATTAGTGTCAGGTTCATTTGCTGAGGCGTAATTTTGCCTGTATAGTCCTTTGTGTTCAAGAAACAATACTGGATCATCCATTCTGCAAGCTGTTTTTAATAAAGCCTTTGCATCTGCTGCATTTGAGGGATATACAATATAAACTCCTGGTAAATGGGCAAAGTATCCATCAATACTTTGGCTATGGCATAAAGAGCCATGAATATATCCTCCCACAGGAACTCTTACCACTAAAGGACAGTACCAATCTCCATTCGACCTGTAACGCAAAGTTGCTAACTCATTTCTGATTTGCATCATCGCTGTCCAAATATAATCACCAAACTGAATCTCAACTACTGGTTTATAGCCTAATGTTGCCATTCCAATTGCTGTACCTATTATTGAGGACTCAGCTAATGGGGAATTAAATACTCTATCAGAGCCAAACTTTTCAGTCAGTCCCCGAGTTGCAGTAAAGACACCACCTTTGCCACCTGCAATGTCTTGGCCAAAAAGTATCATTTTTTTGTTTTCATCCAGCTCTTCTGACAAGGCATGATTAATAGCATCTACCATTACACATTTATCACTATCAATTTTATGAATGTCAGATTCATTGCTAAAATTGATATTAATATTATCAGAAAATAGATTTTTAGAAAACGAATTTGGTTCTGGGTCATCTTGTAATTCGGCCCATTCAGTATCTTGGTCAACTTGTTCTTTTATAATTTGCTCAAGATCTTCAAACTCTTTAGCTTTAATGATTTTATTTTTCATGCACTCACTTTTAAATAAAATAAGAGGATCTCTTTTCTTATCATCATTTAATTCTTTTGTTGATCTATATTTTGCATGATCATCGGATGAAGAATGAGGTAATAATCTTACAACATCTGAAATAATTACACTTGGTCCTTTGCCTTTACGTGCTCTTTCAGATGCTAATTTAAATGCTTGATAGGATTCAAAAAAATCACATCCATCTACATCATATCTAGATAGAGAGTCGTATCCAGCAGTAATATTATAAATCGATTCTCCACTTGTTTGCTCTTCAATTGGAACTGAAATTGCATATTTATTATTTTGTATATGAAAAATTACTGGGGCTTTTTCTCTACTTGCCCAATTTAAAGATTCATGAAAATCTCCTTGACTGGTTGTACCTTCACCTGAAGATACATAAACAATGGCTTTGTTTTTTTTACGTTGACATACAAAACTTGCACCGACTGCTTGTAAATATTGAGTTCCGGTAGGGCTTGATTGACTAACAATATTTAACTTTTTACTTCCAAAGTGTTGAGGCATTTGCCTACCACTTGAATTCGGGTCATCATCCTTGGCTAAAAAAGATAATAAAAGCTCTCTAGAGGTCATACCTAGCCCAATACAAAAAGCTTGTTCTCTATAATATGGATATGAAAAATCAGTTTTATTGTTAATATTTTTTGCAGCAGCCAATTCAGCAGCCTCATGGCCAGATGCTCCAATATGAAAAAAACCCTTACCTTGCTTGAGTAAAATTAATTGTTTCTGATCAAGGATTCTAGATAAATACATTTTTGAGTATACATCTAAAAGATCTTTTTTTGAAAAACCTTTATATTTAGACATATTCTACCTTTTTTTCAATATCGAGAATTAGGATTTTTTGAAGGTTTTGTATCATCAAATCAGCTATATACAAAAGCGAGTAATCTTCACCTTTTATTTTAGCAATTGAAGTAAGACCAAAATCAGAAATTCCACATGGAATCATTCCTCTATAAAGACTTAGATCGGTATGAATATTTATTGCAAATCCATGCATTGATACCCATTTTGAAAGCCTAACACCTAAGGCAGCTATTTTATGATCATTAACCCAAACGCCTGTTAATCCTTCTTTTCTAGTTGAAGAAATATTAATTTCATTTAGCATTTCAATAATTGACTGCTCTAAACTTCTCATAAACCAAGTGATACTTCTTCTATATTTTTTTAAATCTATTATAGGATAACCCACTAATTGTCCAGGACCATGATATGTAATTTCTCCCCCCCTATCTGTTTGAATCACATCTATGTCCTTTGGACGGGCTGGAAGTAAATTATTTAAATCTGCATTTTTACCAAGAGTGTAAACAGAATCATGCTCTAGAAACAGAATGACATCATTGATTTTTTTATTAATAACATTTTCTTGAATTACTTTCTGCAGTTTCCAAGCTTCAGAATAGTCTATTCTTCCAAGCCAATAAGAATTCAAATTTGATTGTGAATTAGTTAAAATAAAATCTAAGATAGTGCTTAGACTTTTTCCAGATAAATCAATAGATTTGCAAGATTGATAAAAAACTAAATGCTCACTATTTATTTTTTTTGAAGTCGTTTTCAACATAATTAATTAATCAAGTTTAAAAATTCTTCTCTAGTTTTTTTTTCATTTCTAAAAACACCTGTCATACTAGAGGTTTGCATACTGGCATTTTGCTTTTGCACTCCTCTCATTCTCATACACATATGCTCTCCTTCGATAACAACTCCAACACCTTTAGGATTTAAAAACTCTGTAATACCTTTTGCGATTTGTTGAGTTAACTGCTCTTGAAGTTGCAATCTTCGCGCATAAATATCTACTATTCTAGGGATTTTCGATAATCCTAAAACCTTACCATCTGGAATATATCCAACATGCACCTTACCCATGAATGGCAATAAATGATGTTCACAGAGGCTGTAATAATTTATATCTTTAACAATTATCATATCTTGATTGTCAACCGAGAAAATAGCATCGTTAACAACCTGATCTATTGTTTGATTATATCCACCAACTAAAAATCTCCATGACTTAGATACTCTGTGTGGAGTTTTGATAAGTCCCTCTCTACCTGGATCTTGACCAAGTTCTATCAATAGCTCTTTAGTTATCTTTTCTATTTTATCCATCTTTTGTTATTCATCTCCGTAATATTCAGTGAAAATCGTTCCAGTCTCTCTAAGCTTAACGCAAAATAGTTTGGCAGGCAAAACTATTTCTGAAGCTATCTGCTCCCATATGAAAACAACTAAATTCTCAGTTGAAGGTTGCTTATTATTAAACCATTCAACATCCTGTATCAAATTATGATCTAAAACATTTATTACTTTTTTATTAACTACTTCATTTAATTCCTTTAGGTTTACAACAAATCCACTTGAATTATCAATTGGACCCTTTATTGTAACATAAAGATCATAATTATGTCCATGCAATCTAACATCATCATGAAAAACCTCTATATTTTTGGCTTCATTCCAATCATCATTCCAATATCTGTGGGCAGCGCAAAATTTATATTGTTTAGTTATCTGTGGCATTTTTGGACCTTTTTAATTCTGCTATAATTTAATATTGTAGGAGATAACATTAAAAGGCTTTGG
>PCCQ01000018.1 GCA_002731795.1 Fidelibacterota bacterium | reverse complement strand
GATAAATAGGGGAAACTCATTAGATATGATCCAGAACCATCATTAAATTCAAAAATAAAATTGTCAAATTCAGAAGACTGTGTACAAAGTTTTTCGCTTTCATTATCATATTGATCAAAAACATTAATACAGTATGTTTCACTTGTAGCTTCATTAATAGTAAAGGTGAAGAGGGAAGTTGAATCAATTTGTTCAATCAAATTATATATATCATTGCTATAATCCCAAATTCTATATCCGATCACTTCAGGATGAATATTATTATAATTCCAGGTTAAATCAACTTGATTTAAGTCTGTATTTAGCTGGGCATAAAAGTCAGTTGGTCCGTATCCAAAAATTTGATCAAGACAAGATAAATTATATCCATTGCAAACATTACAGGCATCATAAAATCCATCACCAAAACAAATCCCAGCACAATCTTGATCACTATTTTCTGTATTACCTGAATTGCCCTCAGAGCAAATATTGCAATCATCAATAAATGCTGTTCCATAGCAATCTCCATTGCAATCTTGATCACTATTTGCAATATGGCCTGTGCTTCCTTCAGAGCATATTCCACATTCATCAATGAAAGCACCATATATTAAGCCTTCATCTATCTGAACTTCTCCAATAGGTGTGCTTGGAGCGCAAACCTCATTGCAGTCCATCTGAGAATTTCCACCATCACAAGTCCAGCAAGAATCAAAATTATTTGATTCGCAGTAAATTTCATCATCGACATCATCATTATTATAGACCCATCCATCCGGTTGAAATCCGTTGCAATATTCACCAAAAATATTGGACCCTAGTCCATCTCCATCTGCATCCCAATAAAAAGTTTGTAAGCCAGTACTTGCACATCCTCCCATTAAAATTTTTATATTAGTTGTAGTTATCCATTCACCATCAATCAGCTCATAATTAGAGCCCATTTCATCACAGCTAATATTTACCCCAGTTGTGTACCTCATATTGACACCTTCTTCACCAACATAAATATATATCTCATAGTCTTGATCAAGGCTGTCTACCACCCAATTTAGTTGTGCAGTTTGAGTAGTTTCTTCTACAGCGTCTGCGCATACTCCAGTAATATTCCATACAAGCAAATCACTAGGAGGGTGTACCGCTTTACGATCAGAAGCAAAGTGAGCATATTCACATACAATTCCGTTTGAATCGATGGTTCCAATCCAATTATAATTTGTAAATTGTAAATCTGTGTAATCTATTGGTCCATCTGGAGTATCAAACTCATCTTCGCTATATTGAAAATTGTCATTACATCCATCGCAAGTACCTAAAGTTATCCAATCTCCTGGGGTTGAGGTATTATATATATTTTCAATATTTACATTAAGTTCCCATGATTCGGCATGAATTAATGATATGTAGAATACTGTTAGTTTTATAATTAATATATATTTGAAAGTTCTCATCCGTACAATTTTACATTTTTTTTAATTTGCTTCCTGTGACTAAAGTCAAATCTAAGTTTAAGTTAATAGATTTTATTTTAGATAGCAATAAGATAAAGGATAAAGGCTTATCTCATTCTAAATGAAGTAGTTATAAGAAAAATTCCGAGAGCTATAAATATTGAAGCTAAAATAAGAATTATAATTTCTTTTAATAATAGAATGAGCAAGCCAATAAAAATTAATGCTATACCAATTTTGAAAAGCAGATTTGAGCCTTGACCTTTTATATTATAAAAAAGGTTCAAGTTTTTATCCAAGACCTGATTTCATCTTCATTTGGAAATCTTTTTGTAGAAAATTTTGAAAAAACAAGATTATTATTCATTATAACTTCAAAGGCCCCGCTTCGTGGATATGAGGAGTTAGATTCAATTTTAATTTCTGAATTATATTTTTTAATTATATTTGAAACACGTTCAAACTCTGGCCCGTAGTTTCATTTTACACAAAACTCAATATGAATTTTCATTTATTTTGTTATCCATTGGGTTAAATCAATAATGCCATAAATAGAAAATCCAAGCATTATCCATCCTATAATTTTTATAAAAAAATCTACATCATAATTACCAGTCCGTTTCCAAGCTAGAAATAATCCTAAAGAGCCTACTGAAACTAAAACCATAAAATAAATTGTTTCCTGCATAGTTAAATTTGTTGATTTGTAAAAAATTATCAAAGACATAAAAAATATATACTTTTGTATATATTTATTTTTTTAAATTTTTGTATGGATTCGGATCAAATAAAAGATATTAAAATGCCTGAAATAGATTTTAATAAACTGAAATTACCTATTATATCAGGTATATTAATTCTTATGGCATACTTTTGCTTTTATCAGGTAGAGGCAAATGAAGAAGCTGTTATTTTAAGACTTGGAAAATATTCAGATACAGTCGGCCCAGGATTGCATTTTAAAATTCCATTTGTTGATAGAGTTTATAAAATCAAAGTTGATTATCAGTACAAAGAGGAGTTTGGCTTTAGAACGAATAATCCTGGAGTAAGAACAAGTTACTCTCAGCGAGGATATGAAAATGAGTCTTGGATGTTAACTGGAGATCTCAAGATTGCTGAAGTTCATTGGGTTGTGCAATATAAAATAAGTGAGCCTGAAAAATATTTGTTTAAAGTAAAAAATGTAGAAAACACAATAAGAGATGTTTCTGAGGCTACAATGAGATTGATGATTGGGGATAGATCATTTAAAGAAGTTCTTCAAAAAGAACGTACAGCCATTGCTAATTTATCTAAAGATCATATGCAAGATGTCTTAGATAGTTACGAAACGGGTATTCAAATTCAAATGGTTCAACTTCAGGGGGTGGTTCCTCCTGCACCTGTAGCAGATTCTTTTAATGAAGTAAACAGGGCAAAGCAAGAAGAGGAAACATTAGTCAATGAAGCAAACCAAGAATATAATAAAAAAATATTTACAGCAAAGGGTATAGCTCAAAAAATGATAAATGAAGCGGAGGGCTATTATCAAGAAAGAACAAATGAAGCAGATGGTGATGCCGCTTTATTTGAAGCTGTTTTTGAAAATTATAAAAATCATAAAGACATTACCAGGACGAGACTTTTCTTGGAAAAAATGGAAACTGTGCTTTCTGATGTTTCAGACAAGATAGTCATAGATACTAAAATTGAGGGTGTACTTCCATTTTTAAACGTTGACAAAAATGGGGATCAAGAAAAATGAAAAAGTTCTTTCCATCATTTTTAGCCGTTTTTGTTGTTATACTATTTAATAGCATATTTATTACAAATGAAGCTCAGCAAGCTATAGTTACTCAGTTTGGAAAGCCTGTTGGTGAGCCAATAGTCAATGCTGGACTAAAATTTAAAATTCCATTTATTCAAAAAGTGATTATGTTCGATAAAAGAATATTAGAGTGGGATGGTGCTGCTAATGAAATCCCAACGAAAGATGATAAATATATATTTATAGACACATTTGCTCGCTGGAGAATATCAGATCCACTTACTTTTTTTAAAGCTGCAAAGAATGAAAGAAATGCTCAGTCGCGTCTTGATGATGTGATTGATGGTATCGTTAGAGATGAGATTTCAAATAGAAATATGGAAGAGATAATACGATCATCGGGCAGGTCTATGGAGACTTATGAGGATGAACCTACAACCGTAAATGCTGGTGCGAGATCTCAGATAATACAAAATATCCTAGACAATGTAACTCTCAAGCTTGCTGATTTGAAAATGGGTATAGAAGTTTTAGATGTTCAGTTAAAAAGAATTGACTATAATAAACAGGTTCAATCAAAGTTATTTAATAGAATGATTTCAGAGCAGAATATGATAGCTGAAGAGTATAGAGGTCAGGGTCAAGGAAGAAAGCAGACTCGGTTAGGTGAACAGATTAGAGATGAAAAGAAAATTTTATCAGAAGCATATATGAAGTCTCAAAAAATTAGAGGTGATGCTGATGCTTATGCTATAAAAAGATACTCCGAAGCTTATGAGCAAAGAGACTCAAAAGGCAAAATTAATAAAGATGCAGTAGAATTTTACGAGTTCTTAAAAACATTAGATGCCTATGAAAATGTTTTTGATTCTTCCTCAAGAATTATCTTATCTACTGACAGTGAATTCTTCAAATATTTAAAATAAAATTTACCCCTTAGTTTACTAGTACATAGTTTTTACTAATTTCTTTTATTTCATTAAAACCCAAATTCTTAAATCTTAAGTATTTTTATTGTTTTATAAGCATAAAATACTTGCATTTATAGTTTAAAATGGCTAAAATCAAGACGGATGATATAGTGGCCCGTTACATCTTGCGCCACATTATTTAGTAAAAAATAGAAGTTTAGCCAATAAAAAGTGACCTACGTCAAAGTTTTTTATTTTCGTGGTTCCTATTTTTGCATATGGTATTATTTTATCGCAATTCAGTTTATTGCCTAAATAATAAAAAATTTATATTTGTTTTTTTAAACCTACTGGAGGAGGTACAAGAGATGAAACGTTTATTAACACTTAGCATAATACTAGGGTTTATTTTCCCTGGTGTTTATTCTGAAGAAACTGGCTGGAACTACAAGCAGACTACCTTGCAGAGTTTCTACATGTTTGATGTCAATACTGATTTAAGAATTGATGGCGAGCCTGTTGAGGAGTCAGATGTTATTGGTGCTTTTACAGCTGATGGAGTTTGTGTTGGTTGGACACAAGCCGTTGCGAATAACGGTTATGTTACAGTTCCTACCGTTGGAGATGATGGATCAGATTATTCTGGAAATTATCTTCAAAGTGGTGATGTTCCAACATTTAGAATTTTTGATGCATCTTCAGGTGATGAAACTACACCAACTACACAAAGTGGTGTAATGGCATTAGACTTATCTGCAGCAGTATTTGATGGCGGAGCTTCTGATGGTGGTTTCTCGAACAATGCTATATATATTAGTTCAGGGCCAGCTACGGGAACAAATGTTCTTGGATGTTCTGATACGACTTCTTGTACATTTGCAGGTGATCATTGGTTAGTTGTTACTGAGTTTAATGGTGATACTGCATATCAGACTACTGGCGGTACAATAACTACAAATGATTCTTGTCTATTTGCTGATTGTGCTGGTGAGTGTGGGGGTTCAGCTGTAATAGATGATTGTGGAGTTTGTGGAGGTGGAAATGCTGATGACCTTGGTTGTGGTTGTTTTGAACCTGGACCTTCTGGTTGTGATGAGACATGTGGCTCAACATTAGAGTTTGACTGTGCTGGTGTTTGTGGTGGTCCGGGTGAAGTAGATGCTTGTGGCGATTGCGATGTTAATGGCGATGATGGCGATAATTCAGCATGTACTGGCTGTACTGATGATGATGCTGATAATTATGATGCTGGAAATTTAATTGATGATGGATCATGTGAATTTACTGTGGATGCTCCAGCAAATGTTACTGCTGAAAGTGGTCCAGCTAGAGTGATTTTATCTTGGGATGCAGTAGATGCTGATTCATATGATGTATTCCTAGATGGGGTAATGGTTGCATCTACAGGCTCAAGCTCAACACAGGTATTAGGCCTTTCTCCAGGCGTTGAGTATTGTTTTACTGTGATTGCAAATAAATACATAGATTATTTAGATGAAACAATAAGTTCAGATCCTTCAAATATTGCTTGTGCAACACCAACTGAATCCGTTGGAATAACTTGGGGTTGGCAAATGACAGGTAATATTGATGGTTGGGGATTTTTCGAAGCAGAATCAGAGCATAACTACTTAGGGTTTTCTGCAACTGCTTCCAATGGATTTAACCCTAGTTTAGACATTCCGCAACCACCATTAGGTGCAAGTCAAAACTATATAGAAGTATATTTTTCACATCCAGAATGGAGTAACGTTTACGGTGACTTATTTACTCAAGATGTTAGAAGTGAAAGTCCAGAAGACCTCCCATCTTGCGATGGTCAGGATGTAACTAATTTAGAATGTAATCTTGCTGAATTTGAAGTACTTGTTGTTTCGGATATGGCTGGAGAATCATCTTTGACATTTGAAGAATTCTCAACTCAGCATGCTTTAAATGGAGCTGATGTGCCAATCCCAGCGAATGTTCATACATACGCTGAAGTCGATGGAGTTCATTATCTAATTGAAGAAGGTACAAAAATTGATTTCTGGCTATCTGAAAATGAAGAAAAAATGATTAAGATTACTATAGGTAATATTGTACCACAGGCTCCATCTAATTTAACCTCTGATGGAGGACATTTACAGATAGATCTTGATTGGGATTCTGATACTGATGATATTCAAAATATTGCAGGTAGATACCCGGCAACTTCTTTTAATGTTTATAGGGATGGTGGTCCATTAAACCCTACAGATTTAAGCGCATTAATCAGTATTGCTCAAGAAAATACCGATTATAATGACCAGGAAGACATGGAAGGCAATGTAGGTTATGGACTTTTATGGGAATCAACTTATGGATACACGGTTACAGGTAATAATGAAGCAGGAGAGTCCACTGATGGGCATAGAGTTAGTCATCATGATGGAACTCATACCGATGTAGCTGGTAGACAGTCTGATACGAGCGCAACAACAGATGATAATATGGACCCAGTTTCTGTTACTGAACATGTAGAAACACTTAATGGTACAAATATTGGTCCAGGTCATTATGAGATTACTCACAATGGATCTCCTGATGCGAATACTGTAAACATTCATGCTGATGGATCAGGTTCTAATGACGGTGATGTAAACCTTGCTGGTGATGTTGAAACTGATCAGTTTGGAACACCTACAGGTCGATATTTATGGACACAAGTTGCAGGTGAGATTGTCGAATTATTTGGAGCTACAACCTCAGATGTAAGTTTTGATATAGCAAATATTCATGATGGTGATACCAAAAGTATTACACTGAACCTTCATGTTGAGACTGATTATCCAACTAAATTAAATGGACCTTCAGATCTTGCTAATGGAGCGGCAGACGGAATTGGAACACATATGCATGATCAAGAGATTACAGTTCATATTGACGATGAGCCAAATCATGACCCGGTTGCTCCGGCTGCTCTAGATTTAAGATTGGGCGGTAATGATTTATCAATTCTAACATTTGATGATTTCTTATCTGAGGATACGAATGATACAAATGATTATGATGGTGAAGATCAAATTTGGTATGTTCCTCATGATGCAGATCCTGATACTGATTTAGCTGACCTGCATTTTGATGGTACATCAACTGATGCTGATGCTGGAGATTTACCTGAAACAGCAGGCGAAGAGATTGCTGATGACATTTTCTATCAGTGGTCTTTGATTACTGGTGCAGCTGCAGGATTTACCTATGTAGACTTAAATGACAATGGCTTGTATGATTTTGGAGAGCCAATTTTCAATGGAGGTGGTGAAGAGATTTACTATGAAACTAACTATGGTGATGCCATCGCTGATGGTCCAGCTCCTGAAGATTTAGGAACCGATGCGCTTCAGTCATTACAATTACCTGCTGATGTGTATATTTTAAATTTACATATTGAAGATAATTATGGTGATTCTGACTTTGTAAGCTATGTAATTGGTGTTTCTGCTGAAAGGAATGCAACGCCAACTTCTGATGCAGGTATTGACCAAGAATGGTACATGAACTACGAAGAAGATTACAAGGATATAGAAATGTCTGATCATGAAGTTGGTGATACAGATCATGATCCTCTTCTATACTCATGGAGCTATAGCTATGATGGTGATGTTGTAGATATACCTTCAACTACAGTTGATTCTCAGGCATCTAATACTGGTGACTATTTTGATGATGGTACTAATTTTCATTGGAATGAAATCAACGTATACGATTTCCTTTCAAATATTCAAGGTCTTGTTGAGGGTGAACATACATTTACCTTAACAGCTACAGACCCTTATGGGGCATCAGAATCTAGTTCAATGGTTATCTCTGTTTATTTAGAGCCGGCAGCTTTTCCTGCTCAGAATGTTAGAGTAACTAATGTTCCTCAAGCCTTTAAGCACATTGAGATTGCGTGGGAAGAAGGAGAGTGGAACTCAGATGATTTTGTAAATGAGGATGGTGTATTAATTTGGGATCCTGCTTCATCTGAAGTACCTGAATTGTTCCCATATGCTAATACTGAAACTTTTGAGGTTTATATGTCTATAGATGGAGGTGAACCTCAACTTAGAGGTACATATGATAATCCTAATGATGTATTAGGAGAGACATTTACTCACCTTGAACCTCAATTAAGCGCTGAGACCGATTATGAGTTTATTGTTAAGGCATATAATAGTGATGATAGATTGGGTGATTTGTCAGATGTATCTCAAAGAACTCACGACAGACCGACTATTACAGTTCTAAATCCAAATGGAGCTGAGATTGCATCTGTAGGTGATCTTTACAATGTTGATATGCTAACAACGAACAATCAATTTATTTCAAATATTGATGTATTCTTCCTCGATGAAGAATCAGGAGAATATGTTGAAGAATTACAAGAACCCGATCTTTTAACCGTAAATGAACCAGATGCTGATGGTGTTTCAGCTTCTTGGGCAAATTCAACTCAAATTCGTTCTGAGGGGGTTGAGAGATATTATGGTGCAAAAGTTATGATTGAAGTTACAGATATAGGTAACTATAATGATGTAGTGGTTGATGATATGCATTCTACTGGTGTTCTTGATGAACAAAATATTAATGTACCAGATAGTGCTACCTCAGAAGGAAACAAACAATCAAAGCTTGATGAGAGTGATGATAGCTTTACTCTTGCTGCACACACACAGACAAAAGGTTATCTAAATGGTGGATGGCATATGTTTGGCTCTCCTTTAGTTCCATATGAGTCTGCAATGGAAGTAAATCTTTCTGAGTGTTTTGGAAACTTTGGAGCGAACTGGATTGCCTATGACCAGGCAGGTAACTATGACATATCTACCTTACAGCTAAATCTTGGCCAAGGTTATTATTTAGCATTATCAGGTCCAAATGATATGTTTATCCACGGAGATCCTGTTACAGGCGATCCAGATAATGGGCATTTAGCTTCTTTAGATTTATCATATGGATGGACTCTTACTTCAAATCCATTAATTACAACAGTTGATAAAGACTTGTTGACAGTTGAGTTTGAAGGCGAAGTTCTTTCATGGGAGATGGCTAATGATGCAGGATGGGTTCAAGATGAAATTAAGTCATGGATTATAGATTCTCATCAAAATGTTCCTAACCTAAATCCTTTTGGTGGCTACTGGATTCACACTACAAGAGATCTTCAGGTTCATTTCACGCCGCATTTAAACAATTATAGTTCTCGTGAAGTTGTTAATAATAATGATTGGACTCTTAACTTACATGCATCTGATGCATTAGGTGATGCTGGTGGTGACTTTGTAACAATTACATTAAAAGAAGATGCAAACAATAACTTTGTTTATGGAGAAGATGAAATAGATCATCCAAACCCAATGAGACCTGATTACATTGATATGCATATTGATAGGTTTGATTGGATTGGAGTTTCAGATAGTCGTGGTATTACGGTTGAATCTCCATATTTCTCTAGCGATGTTCGTCCAATAAATGATTCAGATGATTTCCAAGCATGGAATATATCAGCTGACGCATATAATGTTCCAGGAGATGTTACATTGTCGTGGGATATGACTAACGAGATTGAATCTGATCTTCATTTAGTTGTTAAAGGAGAAGCATTTAATCTTAAGGAGTTATCATCTATCGATGTACCAACTACTTCACTTGATGATATGGTTGTAGTAGTAGGTGATATAAGCTCATTCATGGCTCCTGAAGAGTTTGCTCTTAGCGCAGCTTATCCTAACCCATTTAACCCTACTACAAGTCTAGACTTAAGTCTAGATAGTAGTGGAAGTGTTAGTGTTAAAATATATAATGTAGTAGGTCAGGTTGTAGCAACACTCGCAAGCGGCCATATGAATGCAGGATATCATACACTGACTTGGGATGCTTCAAATATGGCAAGTGGAATGTACTTTGTCAAGGTTGAGGCTGGATCTAATGTAGCTGTACAGAAAATGATGTTAATGAAGTAATTAAATAGTTAATTCTTTTACAGATAGTTATTTAAACAAAAGCCCTTGCAGTAAAATGCAAGGGCTTTTGAGGTATAAATAATATATATATTGTGACAATTCTCACATGAAATTTATTCTGATATTGTTAAATATATATATAATTCAATAATAGTTTTTTTAGTTAAATATTTTTTAACTTACTCTGCTTTGGTTGAACAAATTGATTATGATTTATATTATAAAAAAATATTATTTACTTGCTATTTTTTCGATAGGATTTCTGTTTTCTTATACAAACAATGAAACAGGATGGGAATATTTTCAAGGGACACGTCAGACATTTTATATGTTTGAAAATATTCTTATTGATTCAGAACTTGGATATGGAGATGGCCAACCTGCAAATAATTATGATGGGTATTGTATTAATAATCCATACCAATGTGATGTTATCGGAGCTTTTGTCAATCGTGATGAAAATGAATATGGTGACTTGAATGGTGATGGAGAAATTTCTTCTTCTGTTGAAATTTGCGTAGGTTGGAATTACGTTAATTCTGATTCAGATAACTCTTTTGGTTTTACAACTTTAGCACTAATAGGTCAAGAGGAAGGTGATTTAGATACTTATTTATTATCAGGCGAATCACCTTTTTTAAAAGTTTATGACCATACTAATGATGTAGTCCTTCCCCTGGATCTTACAAATTCATATTATACAGAGACTTTAATAGATTGCAATTCTGATCAAACTTTATGTGATGGAGATAATGGTTGGGAATCAGATATGGGTAATGGAGTTTGGGATGATGAGACTCCAGCTGAACCTTTTGAGGATATAGATGGAGATGGTGTTTGGGATGCGAGTGAATTTGAAGATCTTAATGGTAATGGCATTTTAGATGATGAAGAAGTTTGGTTTGATCTTAATGGCGATGGCATTGTTGATTTCGAAGAGCCTTATACAGATATCAATGGCGATGGGCAGTGGAATGATATATTATCTGCTGAATTATTTGCAGATATTAATTTAAATGGTACATGGGATGGAAATGTATATGAAGAGTTGCTAGGTTTTGCTAATAATGAAATTTTTCTTTATTATGGATCTGTTGATGCATATAATATTTTAGGATGTAATAATTCAAGTGCATGTAATTTTGAGCAAGAAGCAACTGAGGATGATGGAAGTTGCATTCTCCCTCCTTCAGGGCAGCTTATTACATCTGGAGTTGTAAATGGAAATGGCTTTGAGTTTTATTTTGATGACAGTTTATTAGATGGAACTCAAGGATTTTCTCATCAAGTCATTGTAACGCAAGGATTTTCTGAAATATTCAATGAAATAAATGCATCCTCACCTATACAAATAGATAATCTTGAATGGTCTACTACATATTCAATAGAGGTAATAACAACAAATTTTGATGTTTGTGAAACTTTGCCAAATAGCAATTACCCACTTCGTACATATGAAAACAT
This sequence comes from Fidelibacterota bacterium, assembly GCA_002731795.1. Lineage (GTDB taxonomy): Bacteria > Fidelibacterota > Marinisomatia > SCGC-AAA003-L08 > D37C17 > TMED161. The sequence goes on along the minus strand of PCCQ01000018.1, from coordinate 27,247 downwards.
TCAAACTGATCCAATGCCGCAGCCAGAACAGGTATTTTTTCAAAATGTAGTACCTGGAGAGGGTCAAGTATTTCTCGAATGGGATGAAGTTGATTATGGATCTGTTTATAGAATTTTTGAAAATGAAATTCTCTTAGATTCTCTTATTTATCCTCTTGATGAAATGTCATTTATGCATAATGAATTAGCTCCTGGGTTATCTTATGATTATCAAATTCAAGCAGTTAACATGGAAGGTTTAGAAGGAGATATTTCTGAAATAAGTTCTGTCACTACACTTCCATTGTCTTCAGTTGAGCTTGATTCACTTTTGGCTGGTCAAGGTCAAATTCAGCTTAATTGGTCAATGGAAAGTTCTCAATATGCTGATCAAAACTATTCATTTGATATATATGTTGATGATCAATATTTAATTAATAGATTCGGTTCGTCTTATACTGTATCAAATTTAAATGCTGGACAAGAATATTGTTTCTATGTTGAGGCAAAAATTGAATTACCAGTCGATGGAGATCTTATTGAGTTTATTGCAAATCAGTCATCAACTCTATGTGGTGTTCCTGAAGAAATATCAGGCTGGTCAGTATTAATCGAGGTAGATAATAGCGTTAATACTGTTGAAGATGGAGCAGTAACATTTTACGATTCGTATAATGAAATTGGTATGAATCCAGATGCGAGTGATGGATATGATGAAGAATTTGATTTCCCTGAACCTCCAATAAATCCAAGTCCTGGTGCAGTTTCTTTATCGTTTTATCATCCCGAGTGGAATTTTAATGATCTATGGGGAAATTATTTTACAACAGATTTGCGAAGTTTAAAAGATTTATCAAAGTCGCTAGAGGTTTATGAGGGGACACTATCTTTTACGGCCTCTCAAGGATTAGGAAATCTGTATTTTAACTTAGTTAGCAATGCAGGCAATAATCCTGTATTTTTAAATTGGACTGATCAGTATTATCTTGTTTCTGATGGAGGCAACGTTCCTTTTTATTATGATGAAACAGTGCCAACTCAGTTTAATGACGCAGGATTATTAAACCCTAATTATTCTGACCAATTTAATTTTGTTTTTGGTAATCAACCACCATCTATTCCTGAAAATCTTGAGGCGATTGGAGAGTCAAGAAATATGATGTTGGATTGGGATTTAAATATAGATTGTTCTAATGGTCAGATTTCATGTAATAATTATAGAAATAGATATCCTGCTACAAGTTATAAAATATTCAGAAGTTGGGCTTTTGAGATAAATCCTCAACTTGTTGGATTGGTTGGAACTAGACATCATAAAATTTCAATTTTCCCTAGTGATTTATCAGGTATGAATAATAGCCTGTTTTCGGATACCCTTTTTTCAATTTTAGATAATCCATCAGATGGTTTTATACAGGCTGAATATTTTGAAGATTTCACTGATTTAAATCAAAATAATATACATGATTATGGTGAGGAGTTTATTGATTGCGGTTGGGATGGTCTATGTCCAGGTGACCCAGGCTATGAAAGTGAATTTTTCATTGATGAAAATAATAATAATATCTATGATCTAGGCGAGCAATTTGAAGATTCTAATTTAAATGGTATTTGGGACCAGAATGGTCCAGATAAAGGTGAGAATGATGGTCAGTGCAATATAGTATACTATTATCAAGCTTATGGTTATCTCACTGAAGGACTTGATAGTTTATCTTATTCTAATGGTATTTATGATATTGGTGAGACTTACACAGATGAAAATCAAAATAATCAATGGGACGATGGAGAGGATTATGTTGATAGTCGAAAGCTTATGATTAAGATTTCAGATCAAGTTGATAATGAGTTTATTGACTATGGACTGAGAACTGGGACGCAGTATTTCTATAATATTGTTGCTTCAAATCTTGCTGGAGATAGCGATTTATCTATTATGGATTCAGGTAATACTGCTGATAATCAGCCTCCAATATCTGATGCAGGGGTTGATCAAAAGCGATACCTTACATCTATTAGCCAGGATTCAATTCTATGTACACTTCCGCTTGATAATGTTGACTTAGATCAAGATGGATATCCAGATTATGATATTAATGGATTTCCTATTCTTGATCATATAAATAATTCTTATGATCCTGATGGTTTAGCGGGCGAAGAATTGCTTTATTCATGGGAGCTATACGACCCAGACTTACTTCTTTTTGGTCCTGGCGATCCATCTGGATCTGAACCGGGTTGGTTTAATTTGGGTAATGATAAAGTTTTAAGTATTATGTTGCCAGAAAGTAATGAATTTCCTGATTCATCTTATACTATAAGATTACTTGTTGAAGATATTTCTGGATATCCTGATTACTCTCCAGATATTATGCAGTTAGAAGTTACAAGAGATATTCCTGTTCCTGCAATGATAACAAACCAAACTGCATCCCCAAGTCTTTATTATATTGCGCTTGATTGGGATAAATCTGAATATGATCTACCTGGGGGCCCAAATCCAGCTCCAGAGGGTTACGATGGAGATTTAGATATTGCAGATTATTATGTTGTATATAGAGATTCAGTTGAGCATGAAATTTTGACATCAGATTATACTTCTTATGTAGATACTCAATTAAATCCATCTCAAGAGTATTGTTATTATTTAGTGGCAACAAATGAAACAGGGCCATCTATCCCTTCTGATGAAAATTGCTATGTGACAGGGGACCTTCCAATTCCAAATATAGTTATTCCAACTGGAGGTGAAATATTAATTTCAGGTCAGTCATCAGAATTTAATTGGATTTCTGATATAGATTTATCGCCTCTTTCTGAATCTGAATATATTGACACTCTTCGCGTATTGCATTCATCTGACGCAGGCTTAACGTGGGAGGTGATTCCAGGTGCAAGCTGGTCTTACCCCGACATCCCTGACAGCTATGTGTTTCAAGTACCAGAGGTTGATACAATATCTTTTAGAAATAAATTTAAAGTTGAGGTTTTAGATATTGGTGATTATTCAGGAGTTGATCAAGTTCTTCATAGCGATATATCAGAATACTTGATTGTCATTGCTAATGATGAGCTAGAAAACAACTATTCGTCAGGATGGAACATTGTAAGTAGTCCTTTAGGACTATCTAGTTCCTCGGTAGATGATATTTTTGATGTAGATAGTTATTGCTTTGGATTATTTGATCAGGATGGGGGTAGCTATAGCTGTACAGATACGACATCTTCTCAAATTGATTTTCAAGCTTCTGAAGGCTACTATATGGTTTCTGAAGATGAGGTCGCTTTAGATATTGAAGGAGATGTTCTTGTTGAAACATTTCCTGTAGTGCTAGAGCAAGGCTGGAATCTAATTGGTCATCCTTTAGTTTCTAAGGTTTTAGTCGATTCATTGGAGGTTATAGACCCTAGTAATTTTTATGGAATTCCAATGACATGGGACGAAGCTGTCTCAAGCCAGTTATTGATGTCTTCTATTCATGGATTTAACAATGAGTTAAAGATGCATGCCCCGGTAGATGTGCTTGAACCATTTCAAGGGTATTGGATTCATGCCTCAAGAGAGCTGCAACTCATGGTATCGCCCCATATATATGATGAGGATTTATATAACCGTGAAGATGGATTTTTATTATCTATTACAACGGCAGAAGTCAACCCTCAAGCTCCTATGTTAGTGTGGAAAGATATGATTAAAATTGGATTAAGTCCATTAGCGTCAGATGATTGGGTCTATGGTCAAGATGAATATGATATCCCCATTGATATTGCAACCCCTACATCATTTCCTGATTTATGGATTGATCATCCAGAATGGTATGAAGATGGTATTACTGAGAGCCGTTCATTTTATTCTGATATGCAGCAATTAAATGATGATTCTAGAAAATCATGGTACTTAAAAGGTGAGTTGCGTGGTAATGATGCAGAAGCACAGATAAATCTTAGCTGGGAATTTGAAAATTTAGAGCTTTTGGGTGAAGATGAAGTAAATTTGATTGTAGGTCAAGAAATTATAGATATGCGAAGTACAAATTCAGTTACAATTGATAGAATTTACTTTGGCAATATGCAAGTTGTTATTGGAATATTATCATGTGAAGACGAAGGGCTTGTTACCTGCGCGGATGGAGCTTGTGCAGAATCCCTTGATCAGTGCAGTTGCGATTCACAAGAGCTGGTTGACTGTGGAGATGGGACCTGCGTTGAAGATATTGAAGATTGTAGTTGCGATTCTCAGGGCCTTATTGAATGTGAAGATGGAGTTTGCGTTGAAACTGAAGAAGAATGCGGTGAGCTGAATAATGAAATTCCAGATAAATTCTCTATATCAGCGCCATACCCAAATCCCTTTAACCCTAACGTTAAGTTTGATTTCTCGCTACCAGCTATTGCTCATGTCGGCGTAAATGTATATAACATAAATGGAGCTCATGTAGAACAGCTAATTAATGGGATTAAGCCAGCGGGATATCATTCTGTGGTTTGGAATGCAGGCCAACTATCTGCAGGAATGTATTTCATTCAATTCTCTAGTTCTCAAGGCAATAAAACAATGAAAGTGTTGCTCATCAAATAATTTCTTCTGCCCCTCTTAATTTTCTCTTGAATAGTAGATAGTATTAGCTTTATCTTTACTAGTCTGTTATTGGCCAGTTAGTGTGTGACTTGGTCTACCAAATTTTAAATAAAAAATATAAACTACTATTAGGTGAACTCTATAAATAAAATTTTATTATTATCAATTGTAGCTCTTTTTATTAGTTGTGAAGAATCTACATCAAGTAACACAAATGAAGAAGAGCTTATTAGCACTCTAGAAAATTCAGATTTAGGCGGATTAACTGGAAATATCGATGACTATTTTTATGATTTAGATGAACCTCAAATTCCCTATGTAAATTCTCAATTTTATAGATATTCAGGATTGAGTATTATAGAACCACTTGCATTTGACGCTGACTCAGATACATTGAATTTTATAACTGTAAGTGATTATGTTTTAAAATTCAGCCCCTCTGAGCTTGTAGGCGATATGATAGCTCTTGAACCCTTTGATGAAACAATTGATGGTCAAGATATCAATGGAGATGGTGAAGTTACCGGAGGGAGCTTTTCAGGAATATACAGATTTGAAGAAATAAACTTCTCTCATACTTACACTGATGTCATAAAGCTTGAATGGGATGAGGACAACGAAAGATATATGGTTGTAAGTGCCCCAGGTGAATTTTCACCTCTCGCTCACAGATATATAATAGGCAATCCAGATAGTTTGTACGAAAACAACAGGTATGATGTTGGCGAATCTTACACTGATGATAATGAAAATGGTTATTGGGATGAAGGAGAAGACTATACAGATGCATTTGCTCCAGATATGAACGATGATTATGATTCACTTATTTATATAACCCAGATAAATATCAATGATTTGAATGGTTTTTATTTCTCTGATGATGATGAAAATGGATATTGGGATGAAGGCGAGGATTGGAATCTGCCAGATTCATCGACATATCAATATTATTTTGATACCAATCAACTGTCATCTGTAGATAGCATATATAGTTCTCAAAATCTAGAGATAACTCATGATTTTAATTTTAGCAAATCTCTTATAGCTACTGACTCCTTGATGTTTAAAATTAGTACAGATTGCAATGATAATGGCCAGTGGGATGATGCTGAGACTTCTGATTTAGGTAATGGTCTATGGGACCCAGCAGAACCTTTTTTAAACCAGGGTGGGGATGACGATATTGAATATGATGTCGGTGAGCCATTTTTTGATAGAAACTGTAACGGTCAATGGGATGATGCAGAGACTTATACTGACCTTGATGAAAACAACCAATGGGATGAAGGAGAGCCCTTTATTGATGCCGGTAATGGTATTATAGATGGACCTGAAGTATGTGCTGATGGAACTGCAAATTGCAGTTATGAGCTTCTCTATACTATGTCAGATAGACCCAATGTTTTAATGGCTAGCTATGTTGGAAACAATTGGACTGTATATGAGAATATTGATTTAAATACTGTAATTAACCCTCGCTGGGGAGATAACTCTTATCAACTCATTCAACCTTACGATCAAGTTGAGACTAAATCTAAAACAACAGCAATGGTAGATAAGGTTGAGACTGTGTATAGTTATCAAATTATTGAGAATACATTTGAAGATGGCAAAGATTATAGCATATCAAAAGTAATTTGGGATGAGCTTGGAGATGGAAATCGTTCTGTTGCATATCACTTATTTAGGAAAGATGAAAATGGTGATATCGTACAACTTGTTCATGATAGCTACTTTACGCTACCTACTACGACTCCTGGTTCTAGTATTGATGGAGGTAGTTTTGAGGATTATATAGCGTTTGACAATCTGCCAATGGAGCAAACATACCTATATACATATAATGGATTATTGAGAGATGGCGAGAGACATCAAGATTCTCGTATTGCATACTCGCCGACTACTAATGCTCAATATTATATCACTGAAACATATGAAGTCAAAAGTGATACCCTGACAATCCCCCAGCTAAATTCTTCATATGATGCTGGTGAGCAGTATGTTGATGATAATACAAATCAGCAATGGGATTTTGGGGAACAGTTCACTGATGAGTTTACGATGCTTACTGATGTATTTAAAATAACTCGTACAAAGAATTCAATTATGCAAGGCTCTGGCGTAGAGCTTGTAGAACTAAACAATATTTGGCTTGCTAAAGATTATGGAATTGTTAAAGATGAAATGCAATTTAGATTCAATGAACCCGATGATTTTGATGGATATTATAGATTGGAGCTAGTTAATTGCAGGCACTGCCAAGAAGATGAATCTTCGACTAGGGGCTTTGCCTTAGATCCAGTTGAAATTAACTTTAACCAGCTTAAAAATGCTGACAGACTTAGCGATGATTTTAAAAAACAAAGAACTTTTGGGCTGCAGAAATTAACTTTTGACTCTCAACCCTAGGATGATATATGCTTAGATTTATAAAATTTATATTATTTTGTTTTTCTACCTCAATATTGGTAGCTGGTACAGATGGCACGATTAGAGGTCAAGTGATGGATGTTTATGGCGAGCCTCTGCCTGGAGTTCAAATTCTTATCGAAGACCTCTCTCAAGGCGCCGTAACAGATCTTGATGGAAATTATATAATACTTAATGTTCAGGTTGGAACCTATGATATAAAGACATCTATGATTGGATATGCTACAATTGTCACCAAGGATGTAAATATCACCATGGATCAAACTCGGTGGCTCAATTTAACAATGCAAGAAGAGGCTATTGAAGGAGAAGTTGTAGAGGTTACTGGTGAGCGCGGACTCGTCGAGAAAGATATGACCTCCAAGAAAGTAACAGTTAGCCAAGAGCAAATTGAAGCACTTCCTATTAAAGATGTAACAGAGCTATACTCTTTGCAATCTGGCGTTGTAAAAGTAGAAGGCGGAATGGCTGGTGCTATTCCTGATCATGAGGAGAAGGGGCTTGAAGAGGTTCATGTTAGGGGCGGAAGGTCCGGCGAAATAGCCTACATGATCGATGGCCTGTATATTAGAAATCCAATTTATGGTGGAATTGGGAATGGTACTCGACTAAATCTTTTTGCTGTAGATGAGTTTGATTGGCAGCCAGGTGGATTTAACGCAGAGTATGGTGATGCTATGTCGGCTGTTAGTAATATGCACACAGCGTTTGGAAAAAATAAATTTAGATATCGATTTAAATACGAAACAAGTATGATAGGCGCTCAAGTTTTCAACAATCAATATGATGATTTAAGAGGTTTTAACGACTACAATCTTGGATTTGGCGGAAAAGTACCATTTGCCAGTGCATTACCGTTCATTGATGGTGCGCATTATTGGATATCAGGTCAGTTAACAGATGAACAGTCGTATAGAGTATTAGAATTTGACAATGTCGTATCGACTGGAGTTCTTGATGATGATATAGCAAACAATGTAATGCCTTGGGATACTCAGGCAGGATTAAGAGGGTTTGGGTTTGACAAAACTGCAGATGTTTTTGCAAAAATTTCCTTAAAAATGCTTGACAATGATTTTAAGGTTAATTATTCATATTGGCAGGTAGCAGCTCATAGACAGTCATTTAGTACTAGGTATATGTATGACAATACGGGTCAAAACGAGCTATTTAGAGACACATATAGAAATACACTTGATATTAACCACCAGCTTTCAAAAACGACATTCTATTCGCTTAGATTTTCAAATTTTATACAAGACCAATTTATTGGAGTTCGCTGGGAAGACTCTGATAATGATGGATATCCAGACTGGTTCGAGTACGGCAATCCAGCAGGCTCTCCGATAAATGATTATTTTAGTCCATCNTATGATATGTCCTCAGATACTGATAATCCATATGTAACACCATTTGANCCAAATACAACTACCAANCCTACAGAGATTTATTATACAAATAGAGATGGAAATGGCCCAGATAATTGGACAAGTGGCTGGTATTATGGTGCTGCGCCAGGTAACTACAACTGGGATGTAGCTGAAGAGTTCATTGATGTAAATCAAGATGGTATATATACTCCATTTTTTGATTTAGATGGAGACGGGGTTAAAGACCCAAATGAGCATTGGGTAGATATATTTGAGCATGAGCATTATTCAGACCTCAATGGAAATGGACAATGGGACCTCAATGAAGACTTTGATGATTATAATGGAAATGGAATATGGGATACATTTGATTTTGATACCAATGGAGATGGAGTTTGGGCAGGTCCTGTTCTGGTTGAAAAAGCCATTGAAAGAGATGGCAGCTATTGGTTGACTCCTGAAATGTATGTTAACTACGCAGATTATTTTGATGGATTTAATTATTGGAATGATATTCAGAATCCATACCATGGATATATTGAAGAGTTTACACCAAATAGCTATCAAGAATATTATTTTCTTGGTTGGAACGAAGAGAGAGTTTTTGGTGGCAGCGACCAGTTCTTTAGCACATCAACAGCAAGAACTAATGAGGTGCGATTTGACTTAACCTCTCAACTTTCTTCAAAATGGAATACAAGAGTTGGATTTGATTATAAAGTTCATAAATTAAATTTCTATGAAATAAAAAATCCTTGGGATGATGGTAGCGCAATTCGACAGCGTTTTGCAGAGTACTGGGATGATTTTGGTCAAGATGGAATAAGCTATGTCGACGATGTCGATGATAATTTTCAACCTGACATAGGTGAGGGTAATGGTCAATGGGATCCAGGCGAAAGTTACAATGATTTCAATGGTGATAATGAGTGGAATGACTATGTAGAACCACAAGAGCTTGCATTCTATTGGCAAAATAAATTTGAAGTTCCATGGATGGTTATTAATGCCGGCCTTCGTGTTGATGGAGTACACTACAATACAAAAATATGGGCCGATGAAAATGGAAATCATTCACCCTACAAGCCATGGATGTGGAGAGATTGTGGGCTTGATGGACTTTGCCCGGACGACAATGAATGGACCGCGCCTGATACAGGTGAAGGCGATGGCACTCAGCAAGGATATGAAGAAGTTACAGATTTAATTGGACTCCCTTATACAAAAGTGATATTTACAGATGCAGAATGGCTTTGGAAATTAAGTCCCAGACTTGGTTTTAGTCATGTAATTACAGACCAAGCAACATTTACCTTTAACTATGGATTATATTACCAGACACCTGTATATCAAAATGTTTATTTAAATACAAATAGAGCCGACGACCCTCAGGATACATTTGAAGAAAGTGAAGGGCAGCTAGGAAATGCAACAATGACTGCTTCTAGAACTCAATCTTATGAATTCGGTTTCAATGTACAAGTGAATAGAAACTGGGCATTTTCTTTAATGGGTTGGGTTAAAGATATGGATCAGCTTGTTACAGCAAAAACGTATAGGACTGGCGTCTATGAATATCAAGTCACTGCAAATGGTGACTTTGGTACTGCCACCGGTATTGATTTTTCACTTGAGAATCGAGGATTACTGGTAAATACAATGCTGCAGTATACATATTCGGTTGCAAGAGCAAATGGCGCATATGACGCAGCCGCATTTGGAGGTCAGTTTGTTGATGCGCCCGCCCAGCAGTACTTAATGCCATTTGACAGAACGCATGATTTAACTTTGACTTTATATACATTCCTACCATTTGGAATCACTGCATCGATGACTAATTTTTATCAATCTGGATTCCCGTACACCCCTTTAATATTTAGTGGAGACAAACCAGTTGAAGATGAAATAAATAAAAACACAAGAAGGTCGTCTGATTGGTACTGGGCCAATGTTGCTTTCTCTAAAAATGTTGAGTTTAATGATTTGAAAGTAGCCTTTGGATTGAATATATATAATGTTTTTGACAATAGAAACGAAGTAAATATTTGGCCCTTAACAGGAACAGCTAGCGATCCAGGTAATTACTACACTGACGAAATAGGCGAGTCGGTTTCAAGCGGATACTATGATACTCCTTGGTACTATCAATCACCTTCAGAAATAAACTTCTTTATGAGGATAGACTTTAATTAATGATAACAAATTTTAGATATATATTCATTTTATTATTTACAATTATTTTTACAGCAGAGCCAGATCTTTACGATGGTGTGGGAGAAAGATTTAGCGCAGGACCTTCAGAGGCCGTTAGAGGATTAGGTCAATATGGCTATCCCAGCGATCCGATATCTGATAGAGCAAAAGGATATTTATTAAAAGGTAAGGTTAAAAATGCCATATCTAATTACGGTAACTTTATAACCTGGGATGAACATCCTGCTGGATTATGGGGTGAGTACTCTTATCTTCCTCACGTAGCAATGGTGGCTGGAATCCCTGGGCATGATTACAGCTCTGAGTATCAAGACTGGACTGAATCTGACATGTCGACACATTACCCTGAATGGTATTCTCAAAATGGAGAAGATTTAATTGTATGGTGCTCTGAAGATATATATGACGCCTGGGGGTTAGATACTGAGCTTTTAACTTCTCAAGATGAACAAGCTCAAGATCAAGGATATGATCTTACTCGTAGACCAAACGGAAAATATATAGGTATAGCTTTTGAAACAATTGATGATAGAGGTATTGTTGGCGAAAGAAAGCCTGATATCGAATCTTTCGATGGAATAAATCAATGGGCATTTGATTTTTTTAATACTGAAAATCAAAATGGGAATTCAAGGGTCTGCATTACTGCTCGAGCAGATGATTTTTCATTAGACCCAAATCTATCCAATGCAATGATTGGCGCAATGTTCCCTTGGGGATTAAGACCGGCATTAAAGGAAAGACAAGAAGAGTTTGATCTTTATGAATATGGGCCCGATGGAGATGATTGGTCTGAAGATGATGAGTATGCATATTATGGCGCCACATCTCAAGAGTCCTGGTTCACAAGGTGGAATCCAGCTACTAATACAGATTGGCAGCCTACTACAAAGGCAAAGGAAAACTCTCATGGAACTGAGGTGAGCTCTGGAGATTTATTTGGTAGTACAATATATACAGATTCCAATGATAGCTATCCACTCCTAGCTCACAGTTCATATTCTCAAACATGGCCAAAGCGCTTTGATGAAGAGTCCGGTGAATATGTTTCGTATTGGCCAGGATGGTATGCCCTTGATTTTAATGAGGATTTACCAGGATGCGATGGTGATAGAGATAATGATGCATGCTGGGAAGAAATTCCAGGTAGATTTACCTCAGATAATGATGTTTATATGGAATTTGATGACAGATGGGCTCACAGGGGGAATTTAGTTGATAGTAATAATGACTACATTCAAACTGGATATCCATTAGGGCTTAAAATAAAATCAACTGCTCATTCATATGGAGTATCGTTTGCTGAAGATATAATGTTTACAACAGTATGGGTACATAATGAAAGCCATGACATGGTAATGCCAGATGGTACAAAGCTTAATAGCGCTAATGGTTTTGATTATGAGAATTTATCTCTCGGATTTTATATGGATGCAGATGTTTTAAGTACAGATATTTATGGAAACTTCAGCGTGCACACCAATGAAGATGATTTTATGGAGTATATTGACTGCAAAACATCCGATGAGTATTATCCCGATGGTTGCCCAGTTATCAACGGCAAGGAGCTTAGAGTAAGTATTGCAGCCATTGGAGATTGGGACGGGGTTAGCAATGCAGGGATGGGACATAGTATGGATCCTGATGCTCCAGCTATGGGTACTGATTTTGGTCTTGTTGCAGTTCAGATGCTAGACTCTCCGATTGCTACTGATAACGTTGATCTTGATCAGGATGGAATTACAGACATATATGCAGGCGAGAAACTAAAAATGACAGACTGGCATTGGTTCAGCTGGTACAATAGACCTGGAGTTGTCTTCGCTGAGGGTACCGCTGGATGTTGCGCTGGAGACCCAGGTAAAGATCAGGCTAGGAATAAAGAAGAGATTCAGTATAAGGTAATGGCAGGAGATACAACTAATTTATCTGACAATGAGAAGGAGTGGTATTTTCATGCAGACCCCAGCCTTGATCAGTTAGACCCTAACTTCAACCCTCATTTCGACAACGTCGAAGATTTAAAACAAACTGAACTTTTCCAGGAAGAGCCATTTGGATTAGATTGTGTAATGGAAATGACAACAGGTCCATTTGATTTAGCGGCTCAAGACTCTGTTCCTTTTTCATTTTGTATTATTTTTGGGCAGAATATAGATGATTTGCTAGCAAATGCTGAGTTCGCCCAAGTGATGTATAATGCGAAATATCAAGGATTTACGTCTCCCACTATCCCTCATGTAGAGAGTGAAGTGGGGGATGAGTACATCAAACTGTATTGGGATCAAGCTGCAGATTCGTCTCAGGATGTTGTAACAGGCTATTATGATTTTGAAGGTTATAAAATCTACAAGAGTACCGATGATGGAGTTTCATGGGGTACAGAAGGAGATAAGATTTTTGATAATACGGGAGTACAGGTAGGCTGGAGACCCCTTGTCCAATTCGATTTATCCTATCAGGATGACTACTATCACTGCGTGAAAAGTCCCCAGATTGGGAACTGTGAAGATATAATTTTATCAAACGGACAAACCGATACGCATAGAGCGATGGATGTATCTGGTTTTGATCCTCTTGCCCCTTGGTTTGATTTAGGTAGCAATACGGGCATGCCTGATGAGCTTTCGGGTCAGGATTGTGGAATGTACTATGATGCTACTTTAAATGATTCACTTTCAAGGTGCGGCGAAGATTGCTCTAAGGATTTTGATGGCAATGATATCAATGAATGTTACTACTATTATGTTGATACAGATGTTCTAAATGGTATTGAGTATACTTACTCAGTAGTTTCTTATGATACAGGAGTTCCAGACAGCTCACAAATAACTGCGAATCCAGATTCATGGGCTCGACCGAATGGTTATCAATTTATTGAATCTTCAAGAGGTTCAACTCCACTGGACATGAATTTTGTGACAGCAATTCCAGGCGCTCAAAATACTGGAATGGATTGCAATAGTGTTAGAGTTATTCCAAATCCTTATTTTGGAAGGTCGACTTTAAATGAAACAGTATATAAAAGAAGAATCTCATTCATGGACCTTCCAGAAAAATATACTCTTTCAATCTACACAGTTACTGGTGAGTTGGTTTGGGAGCAAAATGAGCTTCATGAAAATGCTGGTGATGGTATTACATTTTGGGATTTACGCTCTGTGAATAATCAAGAGGTGTCTCCAGGGCTTTACATATATACATTGGACGCTCAATCAGGTAGCAGCAGACAGTCAGAGTGTAGTCACATAGGAAAATTTGCAATAGTAAGATAAGATTTAAAAAGGTATTAATGAAAAAAACTATAATATTTCTATTTAGCTTTATTTTTAGCCAGAATCCAATTTCTGATGCAGGCTATGATCAGGTTGTTCAGTTAGGATCGCAAGTTCAATTAGATGGAAGTGCTTCCTATGACATCGATGGAACCATATCTTCTTATACTTGGTTATCAAATGATGGCATTGTTCTTATAGATTCAGATACTGCAACACCTTCATTTACAGCTCCAAATGAAGCCAGCACACTATTATTCACTTTAGATGTTACTGATAACAATGGAAATATATCGCCCTCAAACTCTGCATCAGATATTTTTATTTCTGAATATCATGATGGAGGAAGTCCAAATCAATATTTAGAGATCTTTAATGGTACTGATTCTGCTGTAGATTTGACTGGGTATGAGCTTTGGATTTTAAAAAGCGAGAGTGATATGACCTGGGAGCCTAATTACAATACTGAAGAGGAGGAGTGGGATACTGATTTCTGGGTCCTGCTGTTTAATTCTGATTCAAGTATGACTAATATAAACTCTAATCTACAGTTGGATGGCGACTATATGCAGAGAGTTGACCCTGGATTATTAAATCCCAATGAATCTCTTATGATCATTCGGGAAGGGGAGGGAGAAGATTTTGATTTTATTGGTAAAAATTATGTAGTTTGGGATAGGCTTGTCAAGATTTCTGGAGATGAGCCAGTCGCATTATTAAAAGATGGTCAGATTATTGATAAGATAGGTGATGATGAGGATGTGTCAAGCTCTGGATGGGATGTCGGTGAAGGCACTACAAAAGATCATACTCTTATTAGAAAATCTACAGTGGTTTCCGGCAATGCTAACTGGGAATCCTCTACACAATCAGAGTGGGATGTTTTTGATAGAGATACATTTAATGATATTTTTAATCATAATTGCACATCTTGTGATAACAAAGTTATTGTTTATGTTTCGAGCCCTCCAATAGCTAGTCCTTCATATGTTTCAGACAACCTTCTTTTAGATTCTAATGGGGACATCTGTGATACACAGGTTACGCTAGACGCATCGTCCTCGACTACAGAGACTGGCAATATTTCGTATCAATGGATAGATGCTAACGGATTAATAAGTGCGGCAGATTTGAATCGTAAGCAGCCAAGCTTCAGTACAATTGGAGTTATTCCTGGAACGTATCAGTTTGGTTTAGTTGTATTTGATGGCCTGCTTGAGTCAACGGAGGCAACGGTAAGTATCACAATTGGAGATAATTTATGTCCATTGGCAAGCTCTAGTGTAGTATTGCAGTCTGATGGTGACTGGGTAGAACAATACCCGTCTCTTGTCTACTTTGAGTCTGAAAATTATACCGATGAAGGCGATGGGGTTTGGAGTGAAGGTGAAGTTTTTTATGATATTGGTGATTTCGTTTACACTGAAGGGGAAGATTATATTGATGTAAATGGCAATGAACAGTGGGACCCTTCTGAGCCATTTGTAGATATGGGTGATGGACAATACACATGTAATGATATTGGATGGTCTTTAGGTGAAGCATGTGTAGATGGTGAGCAGTTTGATGATGTTGGAGATCAGGCTTATACATCAGGAGAGAATTTTATTGATATAAATGGAAATGGTGTTTGGGATGATAGTCAAAAAGTTTATGTCTCAGGATTATCTTCATCGGATCCAGATGGAGGCTCTCTTTCTTACACATGGAATGAAATATCTGGCCATTTATCAAATGACAGTATAGTTTTTGAAGAGGAAGACGGTTCAGTTATTAGCTTTGAGAGACCCAATTTTAATGGCGATATGAATGGTCAAGTTGAATTCACGCTTTTTGTAAGTGATGGTCAAAATATTTCAACTCAGGATACTTTAATAGTTAAATTCGGAAGACCTAGTAAGCCACTTTCTCCAATACTTTCAACAAGGACAGAGCACCAAAAAGTGATTTTAAGTTGGGACTCTTCTGCAGAGAACTCAGTAGATTATTTAACAGGATATTATGACTTTGAAGGGTATAGACTCTATAAGAGTACTGATGGTGGAGATACCTGGGGAACTGATAGCGATAAAATTTATGATGATACCGGCGCATTTGCAGGCTGGAAGCCATTCAGGCAATGGGATTATACTCAAAGCGAAGATGAATCTAGATGTAACTTCTCAGCAGGATTTTGCACTGAAAATAATAGGGGGATTGATGTTTCAGGGTATGACCCCTATTCCTACTGGATCAACATTGGAGAGAATAACGGCCTTGTATACTCTTTTGTAGATACATCCGTTGTTGATGGTGTTGAGTATACATATGCGCTAACATCGTACGATACCGGAGTTTGGACAACCTATCAGGATCCAGCATCGGGTGAAACATTATGGTATGAATCTAATCCAACTCAGTATATTGATATTGATGGTAATGGATTTGCAACTCTAGAATCTGATAGAGAAGATAATATGATAACCGTAACTCCTGGATATTATGCTGGTGATATAAATTTCCCCGATCCATCTGATACAGAAATCATCTTTACTGCTGGGGAATCAAATTATGGTAATGCACTTGTAGAGTATGAGCTTGTCAATATTGATGATTTAGAGCCAGTTTCAATTAAGTTTGAAATTCAAGCTGAAGAAGAGAACTATAATAATTTTGAAGGTCTATCAACAAAGAACCCTACCTTATATGCATATTATGTTGATAGTTTAACTCAACTACCCCTTTCAACTGTTGATATACCTTATGCCCCGCTTTTAAATTCTGAAAGAGATTCTTTGTTGGATCTTCCGGGAACTTATCTAGATGAAAGCAATAATATGATAGTTCAACCTAATTATGCTCTTGAGAGTATGGAGATTTTATATGTAGATGATATTGGTCAGGATTTAAATTGGAGTGACTTTCTTTCTGGAACTAGAATGAAATTTACAAATCCATGGAGGGAATATGGCCAATCATATTATATCTTAAATATAAGTGACCCTGATAATATTATTTATTATGAAGGGCCTGGAGCTGAGTATTATGCTCCTATTATTGGCGAAACTTTTGTTCCAGATAATGATGATGAGCAATTATCAAGAAGAATCAACTATAGCTTAAAATACGATAGCCCTTCAACATTTAATAATCGACCTCCTTACCGATATAAAATAGAATTTAGCAAAGAGGCAGAGTATGAGGCACTTGAGGTTCAACAGGATGGTGGTGCAAATGCTGATTTTTCTTGTCAAAACTCAAGCAGGAATACTCTATTGCCTTTCAGAGTGTACAATATGACAACTGAGCGTTATGTCGGGCTTCGACATATTGATAGGGGGTTTAATAATGGTGGAAGCGCTGATGATCCACTTTATGGACCCGCTTCTGGGTGTGAGCCAGAAGGAACCGATGATTTTGTGGGTGACTGCGATTGTGTATGGACAATGTACGAAGATGTTGTTTTTGTAGAGGATACTGTTACAACAAAGTTTAATACGACGCCTCATCCTGAAGCTACTTATTCACTAGAGCTTAGTTATGACTTTTTTGTTCTAATTAACTTCTTAAATGCTGATCCATGGAATGAAAACTTTGCTTATGATGAGGGGAAATTTGTTATCTATGGCCAAACGAAATGGCAGGCAATGACAGATGTTAATCCTGGAGTAACTCCTGGAGCGCCGTATGATCCAGACGGAGATGGAGTGGATAATGGCAACCCATGGAAGGCAGTATACCCTTGGAGTAATTTTGATTCAGATAATATTGAATTAATTATTGAGCCTTGGACGTGGTTTGCTGATGGAGATAACTGGGTTGCAGACTTAAGCCAACTGGGAGTAAAAACTAGTATTGATGAAGATATGCTTGAAGAGGTTACGGTTAGTCCAAATCCTTATATGAGACACTCTGGATACAATGAATCTTCAGGAGAACATAAATTAAGATTTAGTAAGCTCCCTACTGAGTGTGAGATTAATATTTTTACTGTATCTGGTGAGAGAGTAAAAACCATCCAGTTTCAGAATAGTGATGGTTACTATGGAAATTATTTCTGGGATCAAAAAAATGCAAATGGGGACTTAGTTTCTCCTGGATTATATATTTATACGATAGAAGATAAAAATTATAAACATAAACATATTGGCAAGTTTGCCATAGTGAGGTAGAGTATGGTAGCAAAAACAAGATTGTTAGTATTAATATTTTCAATTGGATTATTATCAGCGAACTTTAGAAATATTCCTGACATTGTGACAAAGGTAGGAACGTGTGCAGGCAATTGGTTGAAGCTTGAAACTGGAACTCGCGCCATAGGAATGGGTGGAGCACATGTAGCAGCTGGGAATGGAGTATATGCAGCTCCATACAATCCTGCTTCTATTGGTTTTGTTCAAGGATCAGATACTTTTTGGTCAAAATCTAATTATGTGGCAGGAATCACGCATAATGTTCTTGGTTATGCTACTCAACTAACGGAGTCAGACTTTGTGGGCTTGCATTTATTTTATATGGATTCAGGTGATATGGATGTTACGACAGTTGAGCAGCCAAATGGATTTGGAGAGACTTTCAGCGTTACAGGTCTTAGCTTAAGGGGTATTTATACCAAAATATTGACAGATAGACTAAAAATTGGTTTTTCTTTAAAATATCTAAGAGAGCAAATTTACACTACATACATGCAAAGCTTTGTTGTTGATCTAGGCTCAAACTTTGATACTGGAATCTATGGAATGGTACTCGGAATGTCAGTAAGTAATTTTGGCCCTCAAGTAGAATATAAGGGCGAGGGATTAGAAATAGTTGTCGACTCAGACCTTGACCCAGATGAAAAATTATCTAGAATAACCGAGAAGTTTAGTCTTCCATTGACATTTAGACTTGGTGTTAAGAACGATATTATTGGGCCAAATTCAGAATTTATAAATATGGGTGATATGCATAAATTAACATTTGCAATGGATGGTATCAATGCGCTTGACTATACTGTTTACGGAACTATGGGCTTAGAATACACATGGAACAATATGGCTTCAGTCAGAATGGGAACTCATCTTGGTCATGATACCGCAGGAATGAGTTTTGGATTTGGTATTGATTATAATAGGATTGTTCTAGATTACGCTTTTGTTAATTATGATGTTTTAGATGTGACTCATCAATTTGGAATCGGCTTAGGGTTCTAACTTATTGTTACATTTTATTATTCAAAATTCAAAAAAAAATTCGTAAAATATCAATGGATGATATTTTTTTAATAACTATCAATGAAAGGAAGGCGGCATGAAGCACTTTTCGGCTATTTTTTGCTCCCTTGCAATTCTTTTATCTCTTGGTTTTTCTAGAGATGTTGAATTAGTAAAAAAAGGGCAAAATTCAATTATTTTTAACTCTCAGGAATTTGATTTCCGGAGTACACCAATATTACCGAGTCTAAACGAATCTAGAGAGCAGATTGATTTATATTTAGAAGATTTTGAAGGTGAGCATGGATGGACCGGCGATGGATGGGGCACAACAAATGAGAATTCATATAGCCCATCTCAAAGTCAGAACTCTGTCGATGATGCGACAACTATCGGTCAAGCTTGGGACCTATTGTCGCCAGTAATTTCTTTGCCTAGCTTAGGTGAAGGTGAAACAATGCATTTTGACTTTTTTCTTGATAATAAAATGCCTGATTTTTCGCAAGACGACGACCCATCTACTCCAGATGACGAATCAGGCTATTTAGCTGATTATTATGCAATCTCGCTTTTAGATTTGGCTGCATTAGCATGGCACCCAAGTGATTATAACTCATTTGATGGCCCAAATTGGTTTTGTGGCTTTGAAGATATAGGTAATGGTAATCCTGGATACTTAGATGCCTGGGTTCAGTATTTAGATACACCATCTTTTACAGTACCTTCAGATGGTACGCTTTCAGCGGATATGTACTGGGCAATCGAATCACCAGCAGGTGCAACCGTTGCGGGTACATGTACGGATGGTTGGGATCAAGCCAATGTTCAAATCTCTGTTGATGGAGGAGAGACATTTATGATGCTTGAATCTGCAGCCTATCCATATGATTTTGGTTGTGGATATGGTATGGTATACAATGGATTTAATTGTACTGGTAGTGACTGCCCTGGATGGGGTGGAATGTCAAATGGATGGCAAAATGTTGATTTTGACCTGTCAGCCTATGCTGGCTCAGAGGCGATTGTCCGTTTTGCGTTCTATGCTGATCCTGGCTTCAGTACTTTAGATGATCCTTCAATTTCTGGATTTCAAGTTGACAATATACTTGTTTCTGGTGGTACATTTAGTGACACAGCTGATGATGTAGATAACATGAGTGTTTCTGGAGCTGTTTGGACAGAACAATTCTACGATTATTTTGATGATACTGCAGGTGCAGAAAGACCTGGAAGTCTTGGTTGGGAACAGTATTTGCCAGGGTCTGCATTTAATGGAAATGTATTTATGGATATTAGTGAATTTGCCGGTAAGGATGTTGTATTTAGAGTCCAGACACGTTACGATGATGACATATCTTTAACTGGAGACGGTTTATTCATTGATGATTTTAGAGTATATAAAGAATCTGGTGGAAGCTATCCATCTCCAGCAGGATTAATGGCAGAATCTGGAGATTCTGAGATTATGCTATCCTGGAATGACATGAATGGATCTGGAGACAATGTTGATTTTATTTTTGATAATGATACATTTGCAAATTCAATTCAAATGTCGACTGCGGGTTCTACAGCATGGGCTGGTGAGAGGATTGATCTTGTTGGAAACTCTACAGTGAATACTATTTCAATTTTTAATAGTAGTGAAGAAAATGTTGAGACAAAGATTGCAGTTTTTGGTCTGCTTGGGTCTTTGTTCAACAATTCTCCTGCTTATGAGCAAACTGTCACACTTCCTGTTTTGGGATGGAATACATTTGATGTAAACCTTAACATGAGCAATGGATACATAGTTGCACATGAGTTTACCAATGTAGATTCAACCGCTGGTGGTATGTATGCTGCACTAGATCAAACTGTTCAGGCTCCAACAAAAAGTATGGTGCTTTTCTCAGGAGGTGCTTGGGAGCCTTGGAGTGAAGGTGGCGCTGCTATCGGAGATGGTGAATGGGGTGTTAGAGCTAATATCTCTTATGAGGGCGCAGGAGTTACTTATAATGTTTATAGGGATGGTGATCCTGCACCAGTAGCATCTGCTTTGGGAGATGCAATGTATACAGATACTGGGCTTGTAAACAATCAGGAGTATTACTATCAGGTAACCGCGACTTATGGAGATGGGACTGAAAGTGATTATTCTGAGGTTGTTTTCGCTACTCCTTTTGCAAATACAGTCTACGAGGCTAGTTATGATGATGGTTCAGCAGATGCATTTTGGAATGCTGGATCAGGAAAGACAACAGTGGTTAAGTTCACTGCGTGTCCTGACGGTGAGCAGTTAGTAAGATTTAAATGGTATCAAGAGCAAGATGCAGGTGCATTTTATATCAAAATGCATGCTGATAACGCTGGGGCTCCTGGTGAAGAGCTATTTAGCCAGGTTGTAGCTGGTGGTTTAGTTGCTGGATGGAACGAGTATGACTTGTTCGGTGAAGCCTTAACTGTTTCTGGCGATTTTTGGCTCGGTATTAGAGAGTTTAGTTCTACTAGAGGTATTGGTGTAGATACAAGCTCAGATGCTGGATTCTCGCAAGAAAACTCTTCTGGAGATTTCTTGCCTGTCGCTGGTAATGTGATGATAAGAGCTTTGCTTGATGAAGTGAACTGTGGAACAGTTCAGTGTGGTACTGGCGATGTTAATATTGATGGAAATGTTGACGTATTAGATGTCGTTCAAGTTGTTAACTTTATCATTGGAAATAGCGCTCCAGACGATGCACAAGGATGTGCTGCAGATATGAATGAAGATGGTAATATTGATGTTCTTGATGTTGTACAGATGGTTAACATGATTATTAATATATAAATTAAAAATGAATTTAACTTTAACTCAAACTAAGGAGAGTATTATGAATCGTATTTTTATCTCTTTACTAGGTAGTGTGTTTTTGTTTGCTTCTGTTTTTGCTGAAGAGACTCCTCTTCGATCTACAAAAGCAGTTAAAATGCAAAAGCTTGAAAGATCTAGACTGGTAGAGAATCAACCAACACTTGAAGCTAGAAGCGCTTCATATTGGAATAAGCCTTATAGACATGAAAATAGGAATGGCGCATTATCAGTTTTGGTAGATTCCTCGGGTAACGGATATGGCTTAGTAAGTAGCGTAACAAGACCTATTGATGGAAATGATGATGGCAATATGATTATGTCTTACAGGCAGTATTGTGGAGTTGGAACTACTCATGGGCAGCTTGGAGGCGCAGTAACTGAAGATGGTGAAGCATGGGATGCGTACTTTAATTTGAACGCCAACGGTAACCCGCCTTGGGGTGGGGGCGCAGGAGTTGGTAATGGTAGTGAGACTACGGCTCAGGCACGTTATCCAAGCGTTATGGCCAGTGAAGACTATCCATACGTTTTATGGAATGAATACACAGGTGCTCAAGCTGGAGGATCTCAGTACGGTGGAAGAATATATTGGACTTATGGTGACTTAGGTTGGCCTTCAGGAGCTACTGGTTCATTTACATATCCAGCTGGTCTTGATCTTCTTTGGGATGAAACAAAAGATCTTTGGACTGCTTCTCCAGATATGTTCTTGGATGAAAATGACGAATTAGCTGTTGGTGTAAGTGCTGCTGACTGGACAAGAAGTAATAACTATTATTTTAGATCTGATGTTGTGGAAGATGGTTATATTGTAATGGGCGAAGAGCAGATTGTTATTGATGAACCTAATTGCTTAACAGCTGGAGATGCATCAGGGAGTTTCAACACTCCTCCAATGATTAGTATGGGAGACGATGGTTTTGGAGTAATGGGAATCATTGGCTACTTCCCTGGAGCTGATACAGGTGTTAGTGAAATTTCAAATTATCACCAACCAATTTTTAAGGTCACAAATGACTACGGATTAACTTGGAGTGGTCCAGATGCTAGTGATCCATGTAGTTTTTATTATTTAGGTGATGATCTATGGGCAGATATGATTAGTTCATTCCCATCAACACTCGTTGATGAGTGTGGTGGCTATGAGTATTTTATCATTGATTTCTTTTCATATTATGATTTTGATTATAAGGTTGATGCAAACGGAGATATTCATATTCTAATGTCTGTTATACCTTCGGATGATTACTATGTATTTTTTGATATGGCTGAAACTGGTTGGTACCATTTCACGATTGACTCTGACTATTTAGATAATCCTGGTCAAGTAAATACTGAAACTGGCTGGAACTGGTCTATGGTCGCTAGCATGTCAGATACGTGGGTGTTTAATGCAAATGATGGCGCCTCAACTATATGGGAATCAATGGCTACATTGTCCTTTTCAAAAGATAATCCGGATGTAGTATGGGTTGCACTAAACAAACATAACGATTATGCATGTGGTGAGATCGCTGATGATTTTGGAAACGATGACCCATGTGATGATACATATGATTATGCGGGTACGAGCGCTGATATCTATGTTTACAAATCTATGGATGGTGGTAAAACATGGTGGAACCCTATTAATGCAACGGATTCTATGGATGATGTAAATGATTATCCGGCTGAATGGGGTGGCGTTTGTCCAACTGGACTTCTTTGGTGCGGTCCAGAAGAGATGTATGTTCATGCTCCTCAATATAGTACTGAAGATGCTATGATGTTTATGTATCAAATGCCAAACTGGGGATTTAATGAAATTGGAGATTTGCTTGGCGCTGATCACATGAATAGAGTTTATGGAGCAGTAGTTGAAGTTACTTCAGATACTGAGCCAGATCCAGTTGATTGTACTCAAAGTTGGGTAGCAGGGGATGTTAATAGTGATGGCTCTATCAATGTCTTAGACATTCAATCTATAATTGTTCATATCTTAGGAAATGAACTTGATGGTGATCCATTATTAGCTGCAGATTTTAATGCAGATGGTAATGTAGATGTTTTAGATATTTTAGCGATTGTTAATATCATTCTAAGTCCTAGGGATGTTGCTGTAAAAGCAACATCAGCTACACTTATTGTAAATGACAACAACCTTTCGATGGATGCTGATGGTCAAGTGGGTGCTATTGAGTTAACTCTTTCTCATAATGAAGAGTTTTCGATGGACTTAACCGCTAAAACTATCCTAGATGGAGTTGCAGCATATAACACAGATGGCAATACTACTAAAGTTGTGATTGTTACTCCTTTAAATGGAGAATTGATTCAAGCATCAGGCAGCTTTGAAGTTTTAGAAGCTGTAGCTGCTAATACAGAAGGATATATCACATCTAACATCATTAGACCTAGTGCAATTGAGATAAGTAGTGCATATCCAAATCCATTTAATCCATCAACATCATTTAACGTTAATGTTGGTAGCGCAGGTGATGTTTCTATCATGGTTTATAATGTAAATGGACAAGTTGTTGATATGATTCACGAAGGTCCTATGAATGCAGGTATTTATAGTATGACTTGGAATGCAAGCGATTTGTCAAGTGGTATGTATATAATTAAAGCAAATAATGCCGATGTGACAGTATCACAAAAGGTTATGCTTATAAAGTAATTTATATCTTGTTGCGCAGTTAGATTTTATTTAATTTTTCTGCGCAACAAATTTAATTAAAATAGAAAAGGGGAAAAAAATGAGAAATATGTTTTTAACAATAATGTTTGCAAGTTCTTTATTTGCAGCTAATACACTACACGTTTCAAATGTTACTGATGATGGCGCTGGAAATGTATCTTTTACATTAGGGTATAATTTTGATGTAGAAGTTGCAGGGTTTCAGTTTGACCTTTTATCTGATGGTGCATTTATGCTTGCTGATGCTACTGGTGGCGCATGTACAGATTCTGGATTTATGGTTAGCACAAATGCATCTGGAAGAGTTATTGGATTTAGCTTAACTGGAGCAACAATTTCACCTGGAATGGGTGATTTTATTACTCTGACTGGAACATATGATACAGCATTAGCAGGAACAGTTGTAAGTGTAACAGCTGTAGAGGATTGTGAATCTGATGGCGATGCTGCTTGTGATAGTGATGATACAAGAATGGTTTTATCTGATACTGGTGCAGCGGCCCTTGAGTCATCTTTCATAGCATCTTCATGGACAGTTGGCGACGGAACACTAGATAATGAACAGCCATTAGAATTTTCTTTATCTGCAAACTATCCAAATCCATTTAATCCAACTACCACAATTGATTACTCTATTGCAACTGCAGGAGATGTAAGTATAGTTGTTTATGATATGATGGGTAGAGAAGTAAGATCTTTAGTTGCTGACTTTGCTACACCAGGTTCATACAGCGTTGTATGGGATGCTACTAATAATGAAGGTTTATCTGTAGCTGCTGGAATGTATGTTTATAAAATGACTTCAAGTGATTTTGTTGAAGTTAATAAAATGCTTTTAGTTAAGTAGTAGTATAAAATAATTTAGTAGTAACTCAATTTTCTATTTTATAATGAATAGCAGGGGTATGCGGACCCCTGCTATTCATTTTTACTAAGTTTGAATTAAAAAAATAAAAAATATATATTTTGTTTGCATCTATCTATTAGATGTCATTAAATTGACAGGCTGTATTCAACAGCACTAATACTTATGTTGTTTTTTTTAGTATTTAAATGTTTTTTGAAATTGTTGGGAAAATGTTTACAAGGTAAAATATGTAATCAACGTCAACTTTTGTACGACAATGAAATCAAATAAAATAAAATGATCTATTGATCTATAATATAGTACAATGGAGAGTTTGATCCTGGCTCAGGACAAACGCTGGCGGCGTGCTTAACACATGCAAGTCTAAGGAGAACGTTATTTTCGGATAACAAGTAAACTGGCGGACGGGTGAGTAACGCGTAGGCTACCTACCTTTAAGATTGGGATAACGTTTGGAAACGAACGCTAATACCAAATAATATTCTTTGAATCAAAGGGGGCTTCGGCTCTTGCTTAAAGATGGGCCTGCGTCTGATTAGCTAGATGGTAAGGTAATGGCTTACCATGGCAACGATCAGTAGCTGGTTCGAGAGGATGATCAGCCACACTGGGACTGAGATACGGCCCAGACTCCTACGGGAGGCAGCAGTGGGGAATTTTGCGCAATGAGGGAAACCTTGACGCAGCAACGCCGCGTGATCGAAGAAGCTTCTAGGAGTGTAAAGATCTGTCATAGGGGAAGAAATGCTCATATTCTAACACAATATTTGCTTGACGGTACCCTATAAGAAAGCTCCGGCTAACTAGGTGCCAGCAGCCGCGGTAATACCTGGGGGGCAAGCGTTGTCCGGATTCATTGGGCGTAAAGGGCTCGTAGGTGGACTGACCAGTCAAAATTGAAATACAATGGCTTAACCATTGGCACGGTTTTGATACTATCAGTCTTGAGTGAAATAGAGGTAAGCGGAATTCCTAGTGTAGCGGTGAAATGCGTAGATATTAGGAGGAACACCAAAGGCGAAGGCAGCTTACTGGATTTATACTGACACTGAGGAGCGAAAGCGTGGGTAGCGAACAGGATTAGAGACCCTGGTAGTCCACGCCGTAAACGATGAGCACTTGGTGGTGGGGGATTCGACCCTTTCACTGCCGGAGTTAACGCATTAAGTGCTCCGCCTGGGGACTACGATCGCAAGATTGAAACTCAAAGGAATTGACGGGGACCCGCACAAGCGGTGGATTATGTGGTTTAATTCGATGCAACGCGAAGAACCTTACCTAGACTTGACATGTTAGTGAAAGCTTTGTGAAAGCAAAGGCCTTTATAGGCTTGCCTATAAACACTATCACAGGTGATGCATGGCTGTCGTCAGCTCGTGTCGTGAGATGTTCGGTTAAGTCCGATAACGAGCGCAACCCCTATCGCTAGTTGCCAGCACGTAATGGTGGGGACTCTAGGGAAACTGCCCGGGATAACCGGAAGGAAGGTGGGGCCGACGTCAAGTCAGTATGTCCCTTACGTCTAGGGCTACACACGTAATACAATGGAAGGTACAGAGGGCAGCGAGACCGCGAGGTGGAGCCAATCCCAAAAAACCTTCCCAAGTTCGGATTGCAGTCTGCAACTCGACTGCATGAAGCAGGAATCGCTAGTAATCGCTCATCAGCATGGAGCGGTGAATACGTTCCCGGGTCTTGTACACACCGCCCGTCACGCCATGGAAGCCGGCAGCACCCGACACCAGTGTCCTAACCTTCGGGAAGGAGCTGTTTAAGGTGAAGTTGGTAACTGGGGCGAAGTCGTAACAAGGTAGCCGTACCGGAAGGTGCGGCTGGATTACCTCCTTTCTAAGG
>PCCQ01000017.1 GCA_002731795.1 Fidelibacterota bacterium | reverse complement strand
CTTGCAAGTATGGATGAAGGTGTCTTTATATCTGATGTTGTATCGGGATACTCTGTTGATAATATTCATCCAACCACCCCATCTGATTTATTAGGAACCCACCTTGATAACGATCTTACCCTTCAGTGGAATTATAATATGGATATGGATTTTAATTATCATGAAATTAAAAGTCTTTTGGATGTAACTAGATATTCAACTGAAAATCAGGTCACTTTTACTCAAGAAGAATCTTACGATGAATACACTGTTAACTCAGTAGATATCAATGATAATATTTCTGAAAATTCAGATAAAATTTCAGTACATAATCTACATTATGGGGCAAACCTAGTAGGCTTAAATGTTCTTCCAGATAATCTAAATATCAGTATCATACTCGAAAGTTTAGAGTCGAATATTAATAGTATTATTGGAGAAGGAGTAGCAGCCTCATTAAACCCGACTCTTGGATGGATTGGAAGCTTAACCAACATATCTCCTGGTGGTGGCTACTGGATAAGAGTAGATTCAGATGATATGCTTATTTTACCTGGAGAAAGCGTTGACTGTGGGGAATTAAATTTCAATCTCAATGAAGGTGCAAATCTCATATCTTATTGCTGCGAACAATCTATGCCACTAGATATCATTCCTGAAGATTGTTCTGAAATCGTAGGTGAAGGAGCTGCATCAACTTTCAATCCAGTTTTAGGGTGGATTGGAAATCTTCAGGAACTTAATCCTGGAAAAGGATATTGGCTAAAGTGTAGTGATCAAATTCAAATGCAATGGGAATGCGGCGAGTAAAGTATATTAAAGTATTACTTTAAGTAAACTATTTAACAATTATATTTAAATACTATCTATCGATATGTATTTGACTAAGCTCTTCTTCTCCGCTTCTCAAATGATCTAGCATTTTACCAGGCTTAAGCTCAATTACTCTAGTTGCAAGTGAGGATATAAATTCCCTATCATGGCTAGCGAAAAGAAGTGTTCCTTCGTATTGGGATAATGCAGAGTTAAGAGATTCAATTGATTCCATATCAAGATGATTTGTAGGCTCATCCATTATTATAACATTTGGTTCTTGCATTATAATTTTTCCAAACAACATCCTTCTTTTCTCTCCACCCGATAAAACACTTATTGGTTTGTGTATATCATCTTTAGAAAAAAGGAGCTTTCCAAGAACGGACCTTATTTCCTGTTCAGTATCAGAGGAGTCTGACCATTGCCCCATCCAATCAATCAATGATAGTTCAGAATCTATATTTTCTTCAGCATCCTGCGAAAAGAAACCAATATTTGCGTTCATAGACCATGTTATATCACCTGAGTCTTTAGCATCCATATCAACTAGTGAATTTATTAGAGTTGTTTTACCTATACCATTTGCTCCAAGTATTGCAATACGCTCTCCTACATCAACTGAAAAGCTAATTTGATCTAGTACTTTAAGATCATCATAGCTTTTTGATAAATTCTCGACCTCAAGAATATTATTATAAAGTTTCTTTTCTTGCTTAAATCTGATAAATGGATAAACTCTACTTGACTTTCCAATATCATCAAGCTGAATCTTTGAAATTTGATTGGCTCTGGATGTTGCTTGCTTTGCTTTAGATGCATTTGCAGAGAATCTTTGTATAAATGATTTTAACTCCTTGATTTGAGCTTCTTTCTTTCGATTATTTTCAAGAAGTCGCTCTCGAGCCTGTGTTGAGGCGAGCATAAAATCATCGTAATTTCCTGGATATAATCTAATCTCTCCATAGTCAAGATCAGCGATGTGCGTGCATATATTATTAAGGAATTTTCTATCATGAGAAATAATAATCATTGTGCTATCACTTTTCTTGAGAACATTTTCAAGCCAGGATATCGTATCAAGGTCAAGGTTATTTGTCGGTTCATCAAGAAGCAGAATATCGGGATCACCAAATAAGGCCTGAGCAAGCAGGACTCGCAATTTAAGTCCAGGAGCTAACGTGCTCATTTTTTTATCATGAAACTCCATTGGGATCCCAAGTCCAAGGAGTAACTTATTTGCATCTGCCTCTGCAGTATATCCATTTAATTCTGAAAATTCAATTTCAAGATTTGCTACTTTTCCACTTTCCTCTTCGCTCATTTCTTCAAGCGCATAGATTCTTTCTCTTTCAGTTTTGATATCCCAAAGCTTTTTATGACCCATAATTACACAATCAATAATTAACACATCTTCATATGCAAATTGATTTTGCTTTAATGTTGCAACTCGCTTACTAGGATCAATTTTTATATTTCCTGACGTCGAATCTAGTTCTCCGGATAAAATTTTCATAAAAGTTGATTTACCTGAACCATTTGCGCCTATTAGGCCATACTTATTGCCTTCGTTAAAAGTAATATTAATTCCCTCAAACAGAGGTGAAGACCCAAATTGCATAGATATGTTATTTGTAGATATCATTTGACTAATTATTCTCGTGCGTTAAATCTCGAGTCATTAAATCTAAGATTGCTTGTTTCGGAGATAAATTTTCATAAAGGATTTTATAAATACTTTGAGATATTGGCATTTCAACGTTATTGTCAATAGATATAGAGTGAAGTGCTTCGGAAGTAAAATATCCTTCGACTGTGCTATCTGCTTTCTTAATTACTTCAATAGCGGACTTGCCTTTCCCAACTTCAATACCAAAGTTTCTATTCCTACTATGCTTGCTAAAAGCTGTAACTGACAAATCACCTATTCCTGCAAGTCCATAGAAAGTAGATTCTTGTGCTCCCAATGTTCTTCCTAATCGAGCAATTTCATTGATACCTCTTGTAATTAATGCAGCAGTTGTATTATCTCCAAAACCAAGGCCAATACATATACCACTGGCTATAGAGATAACATTTTTAATCGCACCAGCTAATTCAACTCCAAGTAGGTCGCTGTTTGAATATGCTCTTAAATATGTTGAAGATAATAATTTCTGGATATTTCTATTAAGAGTCATATTAGGACCCGCAACAACTATTGTAGTCGGTATATTGCAGCTTACTTCTTCTGCATGACTAGGTCCGGATAGTGCGCATATATTTGATTCATCTAATTTTGTACAATCTTGTATGATTTGTGATGGTAATTTATATGTTTCTCTTTCTATACCTTTAGATAAAGAAATAATATTAGTATTTGAGCCAAAATCAACATTTTTAAGAAATAATCTTATTGATTGGGTAGGAATTGCAATAAAGGCATAATCTGCATTTTTAAAGCCTTCTGTGCTTGATGTAAGTTTTATTTCATCATTAAAATTAAAATCAGGAAGGGATGGATGCTTTTTGGTAGAAGATAAAATTTCAATAAAATCTTTCTTGTAATGATAGAGGGTAACATCATTTCCATTAGCATGCAAAGAAGAAGAAATTGCGCAGCCCCACGCTCCCGCGCCAATAACTAAGACCTTATTGATTTATTTAACCTTTCCTATGACTGTATACTTTTCATTCATAGAATTTAAATGATCAGTTAACTCATCATATCCTGATGGATCAACAATCACAACAAGTCCCATTCCAAGATTAAAAGATCTTCTCATATCATCAATCGGAACATCACCATATTTTTGAATCATATTAAAAATTTCTGGCCATTCCCATGAATCCCAATCAACTTCTATATCTTGACCTGCATCGAGAACTCTATGGGTATTTTCTACCATACCTCCACCTGTGATATGCGAAATACCGTGAAGCCAATCTTTCTCTAAAATTGAATCTAGCGCAGGTAAATACGATTTATGAATTGCAAGCAGAGATTCAGCTAAGGTCGCATCAAGCTCTTCAAAATATTGATCAACATGAAATCTTTCAAGCAACACTTTTCTTGCAAGTGAATATCCATTAGTATGCAGGCCCGTTGATGGCAAAGCTACCAATATATCATCCTTTTGTGTTCTTCTCATAGGCATCATATATTTTTTATCAACAACGCCGACAACTGTTCCACTGATATCATACTCTCCTTCTTGATAAAAATCTGGCATTTCAGCAGTTTCCCCGCCAATAAGAACTGTTGAATTTTCTTTACAAGCTTTTGCAAAACCGTACATTACTTGTTCAATTTTCTCAACTGATAGCTTTCCTGTTGCAAAATAATCAAGAAAAAATAGTGGCCTCGCACCTACAGCAAGTATATCATCAACACAGTGATTTACAAGGCATTGGCCTACCGTATTATGTGTATCTGATAAAAAGGCAATTTTAAGCTTTGTCCCTACCCCATCTGTACTTGAGACCAGTACAGGGTTCTCATATTTATCTTTTGGAAATAAATAGCAGCCTCCAAAGCCGCCAATATCTGTTAAGGTATTTTCGTTAAAAGCTCCCTTAACTAGATCTTTAATTTTAACAACTGCTTGATTAGCTAAATCAATATCAACACCTGCTTCTTTATACGTGGTCATTAATTCTCCTATTCGCTATCATACATTAAGTCGATAACATCCTTGAAATTTTCATTCACAGCTTTTCTTCTAATTTTCAAAGATGGGGTTAATTCATTTCTTTCTAGCTCAAATAATCGATCACAAACTGTAAATTTCTTTATTTTTTCATACTGAGCAAAATCTACCATTCGTTCTTCAACCTCTGAATTATATAAATCTAAAGTATCTTGATGGGATACCATTTCTGATGGAGTGAGATCACCATGACCCTTCGATTTCAAATATCCCTCTAAAGCTTCGAAGTTGGGTGTAATTAAAGCTGATATAAAATTCCGTTTATCACCAATTGCAACAACTTGCTCAATATAAACTGATGTTATAAGAGCATTTTCAAGTGGAGCTGGAGCAATATTCTTACCTCCCGAGGTTACAATTAAGCTTTTCTTACGATCAGTTATTTTAAGGAAACCATCTTCATCAAACTCTCCTATATCTCCAGTATAGAACCATCCATCAGAATCTATCGCTTCTTTTGTAGCTTCATCATTTTTATAATAACCTTTCATAATATTTGGACCTTTGGCAAGAATTTCACCATCATCCGCAATTTTAATATCTACATTAAAAATAGGCTTTCCAACGGTACCAAATCTTAATTCTTCTTCTGTATTACTTGTTAGAACTGGACTGGTTTCAGTTAGGCCATATCCTTCAAGAATAGTAATATTTAAATAGCTAAAAAACTCAGCGACTTCTTTGGATAAAGGGGCTCCTCCTGAAACAAAGAATCTAATGTTTCCACCCAATCTGCCTCTCACTTTTGAATAAACTAGTTTGTTTGCAAGATTAAATTTAATTTTGGTCAATCCCGTTAACGTGGATTTATCTGTTATATGAGCAGTTTGTTCTCCTACACTATATGCCCATTTAAATATCTTTCTTCTTATAGAAGGAGCTGTTTTTAAACCATCATTAATTTTATTATACATTTTCTCAAATAATCTTGGCACACTAACCACAATAGATGGATTTGTTTCACCCAAATTATCTGCAACTGTTTCAATGCTTTCTGCATAATAAACAGTACAACCTAATGCAAAACCTGTAAAATGTCCTGTCATTCGCTCGAGAACATGACTCAAGGGCAAAAATGATAGGAATGAATGATTATCAGATGATTTTAAATCAGCCATATTTATAGTTGCGATCACATTTGAAATAAGGTTTTTATGTGTAAGCATTACACCTTTTGGATTTCCAGTTGTGCCAGAAGTATAGATAATTGTAAGCAAATCATCTTCTTTAATTTCTTTTGAAATCTCAGCTAAAGAAAAATTATTATTCTGTTCATACTTGAGGCCCTTATCAAGAAAATCAAGAAAGTTTGAAGAATCATCTGTTGATTCAGATAAACTATCATCCATTACTATTACATGTTTTAGGGTGGTTAGATTATCTTTTATCTCATTTATTTTATTAAGCTGGTCTTGATTTTCAACAAAAACTACTTTTGAATCAGAATTATTCAAGATGTATTCAATTTGAGCAGGCAATAGGGTTGGATATACTGTTACTGTTGCTGAACCATTGCATATTATACCAAAATCAGACATTGCCCATCTTGGAGAATTTGTTGAAAGAATTGCTACATTATCACCTAGACCTACATCAATAGATCTCAAACCTGAGGCAATATTACGAACAGTATTTTTTACATCACTTCCTTTTATTCCAATCCAGTCTCCATCTTTCTTATAGTAATACAATGATTTAGATGAATATTCACTGGTTGTGTTTAGGAACATTTCTGACATTGTTTTGAATTCCATGAGCAACTCCTTCATTTTTTGGGTAAAAACTTATACATATAATAATAAAAAAAAGGTATCTTATATTATATATTTATTGTTTTATTTTGAAGAATATATAGTATGCCGAGGTGGTGAAATTGGTAGACGCGCTGGATTCAAAATCCAGTTCTCTTCGGAGAGTGTGGGTTCGAGCCCCACCCTCGGTACTATTGAAACTTTCCTTCTTTTATAGGAAAGTAAAGTAATCTACAGTCAAGCTTACCATTTTTTAGAATATGTTTTTGTTTTGTCCTTAATCCAATACACTTAGACAAAACATTATTCATTGAAAAAATATATGCGTCATAATTCTTACATTTATTTTTTAATACATCGCCCAGATTTCTATAAAGACGCTTCAATGCAACCTCTCTACTCATTCTATGACCATGCGGAGGATTTGTAATTAAAACAGCTTTTTCAGATACTGGAGAAAAATCAACTATATCTTTTACCTCTGTTTTAATTTTTCCTGCAAGATTTAAAATCTTTAAACTATTTTCAACAAGGCCCAAGTTATTTGGTGTGTTATCTGATGCATATATGGATACATCGTTTTCATAGTTAATTTTATTAATTGATTGTTTTTTACAGGTTTCAAATAAATTATCATCAAAAGAGGACCAAGCTTTAAATGCATATGATCTTCGCTTGAACCTAGGAGGAATGGAATAAGCCAGCATCGCAGCTTCAATAGGAATCGTACCAGAGCCACACATTGGATCATAAAAAGGTATTTTCTGATTCCAATTAGAAATTCTTATTAATGCAGCTGCCATACATGGGTTTAAAGCCGCACGATGTATTTTTGTTCGATACCCTCTTTTATATAAAGGCTCGCCACTTGTATTTAAATATATTTTTACATGATTTTGCCTTATATTTACAAATAATTGATAAGTAGGATTATTTTTATCTATTGATGGCCTAGCTTGTGTTTCTTGCCTAATTCTATCTACAATAGCATCTTTTATTTTCAAGGTAACAATATTAGAATTTTTAAAAAAAGAGGAATTGACTCGTGTTCTTATTGAAAACGTATCATTCTTTGTAATAATTTTTGACCAATTAAAACTTTTTACAATATCATAGAGTTGATTAACATTATTACTTTTAAGTTCGAGAATAGGTTTTAGAACATGCATACCAATTCGGGTAAGTAAATTAATTTGGTATAATTCTTTAAGCTTACCATGAACATGCACGCCACCTTTATCAACGATTGGGTGACTATTTAAAATCTGCTTTAATTCTTCTGCTAAAATATCTTCAAGGCCTCTAGCGCAAGTAACAAATAAGCTATCCTTCATAATCGCTTATAATACTTTCATATACATCAACAGACTTTTGAGAATCAAAATCAAAACAAACTGCTACAACAATAGCTTGACATACAGCGTTTTGTTCTTCGTCAAAGATTATTGACTCTATGTCAAAACTTGTTTTCCCCAATCTAGATACCCTTTGGCCAATTATGAGCGAACTTGGATGTTTTAATTGTTTTAAATAATTAATTTTAAGTGAAGCCATGATAATTGATTTACCTGTATTTGTTCCAGGTATTCCCCATCTTTTAAATAAATCAACTCTGGCAGATTCAATATAGGTCGCATAAACTGCATTGTTTATGTGTTGAAATGCATCTAAGTCTTTCCATCTTGTTTCTATTTTATAATGAAAGTTGAAATCATTAATATTGTATTTATTTTTCATGATAGAAATTAAAAAACATTTATATCTATTTATAAGTAATTTGAATACTGTTTTAAATAAAAATCAAATTTCTCATGAATATCATAATTTAAAATTCCATAGTCCTCTGGATTAAATTTAAATTTATTTTTAAAAAAAGATGGTCTTTTCTTATTTACATTTTTTGATATAATTGGAAGGTTTAATTTTGATGAAAGAGATTTCAAAAGGGACTCCCTTTCATTTATTAAATCATTAAAACTTACGTCAATTATATTTGAATTCATTTTTTTTCTATCAGATATTGCTTTTTTTAACATTCGCTCATACAAATCAACTATAAAGGGAAGTACATTTTTTTTATTATCACCTCCAAAAAATAAATTCCAAACACTCTCAATCATTGGACAATAAGAGGATATTGAATCTTTAGGATTTCTATGAACCCATATTATTTTTGCATCTGGAAAAACTTTTAAAATATCGGGTAAGAACATCAAGTGATCAGGACATTTTAATGCTGTTTGCTTATCCTCATGTTTACTAAACAGATATTTTTTGTATATATTTAAAATATCTTGAGTTCCATAAGAAATCAAATAATCCTCAAGCTCTAAAAATTTTATTTGAATAACAAAATTATAGCAAAGAAAGAAATTTTTCTGAAAATGCCAACATTCTTCATATGTGTTCATATCTACTTTATGCATTGATTGGATAGAGGGTACTAAATATCTATATAAATAAAAGCCAAAATTTGATTTTAATTTTCTAAATTTTTCATCAATATATTTATTAGAAGATAAATTGGCTGGCGAAGATAATTCCCAATATCGCAATCCATGAGTATCAAAATTATTTATAATTAAATTATGTAAATTTGTTGTTCCACTTCTAGGAAGTCCAATAACAAAGATTGGAGGCTTCAAGCTTTCAACTTTACTATCAATTGATTTGTGAAACTTTATTCCTTCTGATAATGATTTAGATGCTAAAATAGAATGTAATCTTCTACCTAAAGGTGTAAATAAATCACTATTAATGTGTTCTACATATTTTTCTGTAATTCTATCAATATTTTTACTTTGTTTAAAATTTAATAATTTGATTTGACGTAAGATTTTATGCGAAAATTTTTGCTTATTGATATGAGAAAAATATGGGAATGATAAGAAAGAATTAAATAATTGAAGATCTAATCTAGAATACTTCAAAACTTATTTTGTTTTAACAGATAATGTTAATGTGAATTTCGCCACTATTTCATCTGAAATAGATGGAACGGTTGCAGTAACAAGAACAGGTAGATTTACTCTTTGATTTGTTTTTAATGAACTATCTATTAATTCTTTTATTTCTTCTCCCATATCACATGTAAATACAACATCATCCATTGAGCGTCTATAAAAATCAGCATGAAAGTCCTTAAATATCAAGGAAATAGATTTTTTATGTTTTTGAAGATAATGAAAGGCAAAATAACCTGAAGCTAAATCAGCTCCCACAGCAAGAGCACCTAAATACATTGAACCCAAATGATTTTTAACACGTCGTTTTAGTTTAATTTTAAATTGTACTTTCTGATTAGTTAAAAGAATGATTTTAGGTCTACAATAAAAAAGAAGAGGTATTTTCCAGAAAGAAATAATACGCAAATAAAAATTTAGTCTCTGTATGCTTGTTAACATTTATATATTTATTATTTATTTTATTTATTATCATAATCTATAACCTAAATAGCTTACGGCAAATAAGTTTGAACGTTAAAAGGCTTGATTTGAGATTTTTTCTTATCTTTCTTAATATTAATTTTACTATAATCAGCAACCTCATATGAATTTATGTACACTGTTTCTTGACCAAGTCCCATTAAAACATAAGATCCATTAGAATAATCAATATCATTTTCTGTTAGAATAACATTATGATAATGATCAGCCTTGCAATGCAAAGGACAGGCATACTTATGATTCTTTTCAACCTTAACATTATACACATTGCCATCAACGGTTTCTAACTCATAATATTTAGGACTCTGATATTCTGAGAACTTACCTATACCAATAGAAATTAAAATTGTCATAATCATTTCTGGAATATTCATTTTAGCCTCCTAACTGTTTGCAAAATATTTATAAGCATACAAATACTGCTTTGTTGATAAATAACAAAACTCACCTAGGTAATGTGAAATTTTTTCACAATCCTTAAAATCATTATCATGCAATAATATAAATTCGATATATAGCTTTCCCTCACTTTGACCTATTCTATTAAATTTATATTTTCCCATTCCACATTTAGTCTGAATTACCATTAATGGCTTTTCTTTACAAAGAGCATTTAGGTAATTAGATGTAGAGCCTTGCTTTTTAATATCATTAACTTCCATTTGAGATAACTTTTGAGTATTCATTTTTAGCTCCTTTTTGTTTGCCTTCATTATTTTAACTATGCAAAAATAAAAAAAATGTGACCAGGGACATTATTTTTAGTTCATGTGATGTAGGTCAATTTTCTATAAAAATATATTCATATGTGAGCTGCATCTATTTTTTAAGAAAAAAATAAGAATAGATTAAGTATGAGAAATAAAGGAAATTATGATGTCAAAAGAAAAAGCAAAAGATTTGTCAAGTGTAGCATGGTTGAATTTAGTTTTAGGTATATATAATATTTATCTATTTACTGTTGGACAATTAGCATTTAATTTAATTGTTGGAACTCTCAATGTTGGAATATGGACTTTTTTTAGAAACCCTGAAACTTTAGTGCATATTGCTTCAAATTTCAAGCAAACAGGTAAAAAAAATTAATCTTTTTTATATTTTTTTAACGCTTGTTTTCGTTCGTTCGTATCCAAAGTTTGGATGTATTCTCTGAATTCAATATTCAATGAAGATTTAATATCCATGTTAAAACCCTCATTTATACATGTCTTTGATGCTTTAATTGAATGCTTAGAAGAAGATAGAAATGAGCTCATCATTTTTTCACCTTTTTCAATTAAATTATCAAGACTACAAATTTCATCAATCAACCCAATTTTAAGTGCATAATCAGAGTTAATCTTTTCGCCTGAATAAATTATTTTTTTAGCTACTTGAATTCCTACAATTCGAGGCAACAGTTGAGTCCCTCCAGCGCCAGGGATGATACCTAATCTTGATTCAGGTAANGCAAAAAAGGCATTATCTGAAGCAANTCTAAAATCACATGAAAGTGCCAACTCTAGNCCTCCTCCCATACAAGCACCATTTANTAAACAGATTGTCGGAAAGGGCAAATCNTATATNCNTGAAAAAAAAAGATTTTAATGTATATACNGTATTTATTGACTCACCATCTGTCATGATTGATCTTTCTTTTAAATCAGCACCTGCACAGAAATGTTCTAATGAAGAATTAAACATAAGACCACGCGTAGATTCATCATTCGCGATTTCTTGAATAAGCAATGAAAGTTCTGACACAAAATCTAAAGAAAGAGCATTAACTGGAGAATTTTCAAGTGTAACAATGTAAATATTATTGTTTTTTGTCAATGATATCATTTTTCTAAATCTGGTATAGTGTAAATATATTTACTAAAAAAATCTGGAACTTCTATATCCATCAATAAAACTAATTGAGCATGAGTCTTTCCTTGAGCATCATGAAGAAGGCTGTCACTGCCCCCTCCTTCTAAGCTTCCCTTAATTATAAAATTAAGAGATAATAAGTTGGGTAACTCATATCGTACAATTTCGGACTTTGCAATACCTTTTAAATGATCTTTAACTTTGTTAGGTGTAACTTTCTCAACTGCCCAATGATAGACTTCTTCTGATTCAAAAGCTATACCAATATTTGAGCTATCACCCTTATCTCCCGACCTAGCACATGCTATATCTAATAATTTAATTTTCATTAGTAAATCCTAACATTAGTTTTAACTATATCTTTTGGAATTAAAGTAGGCCAGTATGAAATTACTTCTTGCACCTTGGGTCTACCGCCTGCAAAACCTGTAATTCCTGGAGGGCCATTAGTAATCAGTGGAGCTATCTCTTTTGAAAAACGTTCTATCTTACTTCTTACTTTATCTTTGACAGAAATTGAAACTGTTATTTCATTAGAGTTATCATTAACTGGTAATGATTGGGCTGAACAGGAATTATATCCAATATAATCAATTTTATAATCATCAAAAATAATACCATTATTTTTTAGGCGATCAATTATAACTTGTCCAATCTTTGTAGCCTTTTCTTTTGCGTAGGGAGCTGTCACAGTTAATTTTCCATTAGCTTTATAGCCGGAAATGTAATTGACGGCAACTTTATAAGTATCAGTAGGTGCCATTCCCTTGACATTTGATACAGAAACCTTATTATTATTAGTATCCTCTAAATTTATTGATGTAAAATCTACTGTAACATCTGGAGATAAATATCTCCTCGGATCACCCATTTCATATAAAAGTTGTTCAGTAACTGTTAGTTTGTTAATTAATCCACCACTTTTAGAATCTTTATGAATATCAAAAAGAGCATTGTCTGAAATAGATACAATTGGGTAACCGATATCAACAAAATTTTCTACCTCCCACCACCTCGTATGATTGCCACCAGTGCATTGAGCGCCACATTCTAAAATGTGGCCAGCTACAGTAGCTGCTGCAATTTTATTGTAATCCTTTTTATCCCAACCAAATTCATGCAAACAAGGTCCTACAACAAGTCCGGGGTCTGTGATTCTTCCACCTAATACAATATTAGGATTATGTTTCAATGCTTCTGCTACAACGAAGCTATCAATATAGATATTTGCTGAACATATTTTATCTCTAATTTCTAAAATATCTTTACCATTATCAAGGTTATCAAATTTAATGCCGCTATCTATATACTCATCAATCTTATCAATTATATTATCACCTTCAACAACAGCTATCTTTAGCTCATCATTAGTTTTACTTTTTATTTCTTCAGCGCATGTATACGGATTCACGCCGCCCGCATTTGTAATTATTTTTATATTATTTTCTAAAATTTGATCAACTGAATTTGATACAAATTCAACAAAATCATGTGCATACCCTCTATCTGCACTTTTATGATACTGTTTTTGCATTATTGCCATTGTGACCTCAGCCAAATAGTCTAAGGTTAAATAATCTAGAATCTTATTATTAATCAGTTTTTTTGGAGCATCTATAGAATCACCCCAAAAGCCTTGTCCATTTGCAATATTAATAGTTTTTTTCATTTAAACCTGTATCGCTCCATATGTAGCTTTTTTAATTTCACCTTCATTCTTAACAATATCTAGTGATTCAATTATAATTTTTCTAGTATCAAGGGGATTTATAATTTCATCTATCCATAATCTTGCAGCAGCATATCTAGGATCAGATTGCTTAATGTATTTATTTTTGATTTGATTATATATCTTTTCTTTATCTTCTTCTGTTGCATTATTCATTTTTGAGAGCTTTATTGCAGACAAAGTTTTAGCTGCTGAATCACCTCCCATTACTGCTATTTTCGCTGAAGGCCACGCATATAAAAATCTAGGTCTATATGCTCTACCCGACATGGCGTAATTTCCAGCGCCATAACTGCCTCCTAAAATTATAGATATCTTTGGAACTGTACTATTTGAAATAACATTAACTAATTTTGCACCATCCTTTGCAATTCCACCCCATTCTGCATCTTTACCAACCATAAAACCATTTACATCATGTAAAAACAGTAATGGAACTTTATCTTGATTACAATTCATAATAAATCTAGCAGCTTTATCTGCGGAATCTGAATATATTACTCCACCCATCTGTATTTCATTAAGTTTTGTTTTTACATTATTTTTTTGGTTTGCGACGATACCAATATTATATCCACCTATTTTTGCTGTACCGCATATCAATGTCTTACCATAATCTTTTTTATATTCAACAAATTCACTTTTATCAACAATTCTCGATATAAGCTCTATCATATT
This sequence comes from Fidelibacterota bacterium, assembly GCA_002731795.1. GTDB lineage: Bacteria > Fidelibacterota > Marinisomatia > SCGC-AAA003-L08 > D37C17 > TMED161. The sequence continues at coordinate 24,036 of PCCQ01000017.1, read as the reverse complement.
ATAAGATGAAGGGCTATCAGGTGAGAAAAGACTAATAATATCATTAATTTCATAGTCGGGTTCATGTGACTCATTTTTTTCAATTACATAATTATTTTCAAAATTTATATGGGCTAAGATACTTTTAATCCTATCTAGTCCTGATATATCATCATCCTCATTATAATCTGCAGTACCGCTTATTGAGCTGTGAGTTACAGCACCGCCCAAGGTTTCTGCATCAATATTTTGACCAATTGCAGCTTTTACTAAAGCTGGGCCAGCTAAGAACATATTTCCACCTTTAACAATTATATATTTATCACACATAACAGGTAAATATGCACCACCTGCTACACAAGGTCCCATGACACAGGCAATTTGGGTTATGCCTTTTGCAGACATCCTTGCATTATTATAAAATATTTTTCCAAAATGCCCTTCATCTGGAAAAACTTGATCTTGTAAGGGTAAAAACACACCAGCTGAATCAACAAGATATACTAAAGGTAAATTATTTTCTATTGCAATTTGCTGAGCACGCAAAGTCTTTTTCAATGTTACCTCAAAGTAAGCACCAGCTTTAACTGTAGCATCATTTGCCACTATGACACATTTTTTACTATTGATATCACCTATGCCAACTATTACTCCAGCTGCACTGATATTACCATACTCCTCATACATTTCATAAGCAGCAAATCGACCTATTTCATTAAAGAATGAACCCTTATCAATTAAATATTTCACTCTTTCGCGAGCTGTCATCTTGCCTTTAGAATGTTGCTTTTCAATTGCAAGTTCACCACCACAACGATAAATGTTATTAACATTATCGTTTATTTCATTTATTAAATCGATGAATCTAGATTCATTATCAGATGTACTAATATTATTCCAGGTATCTTTGGGTGTACCTATTTTATCTTTTGAAACTTTATTCACTTTCTGTCCAGGATCCAATTTTGTCGTATTTGAATTTTCTTTGTTCAATCAATACATTTTTTTCTATTTTATTAAGATTGGAAATATTATTAATAATACTTTCTTTTACATTTTTTGCTGATTCTTTCATGTTTCTATGAGCTCCTCCAATTGGCTCTTTAATAATTTCATCTGCTATACCCATTTCGTATAAATCAATGGAAGTAACTTTCATTGACTCTGCGGCTTTTTCAGACATTGTAGGGTCTCTATATAGAATTGAGGCACAGCCCTCTGGTGAAATCACTGAATACCAAGTATTTTCCATACACAAAATTTTATCTGTTAATCCAATTGCTAATGCTCCACCTGAAGCTCCCTCCCCAATTACAATAGATATTGTGGGTACCCTAAGAGAAGACATTTCAAAAAGATTATTAGCAATAGCTTCCGCCTGACCTCTTTCTTCAGCACCAATTCCTGGATATGCTCCTGGAGTATCAATCAATGTAATAATTGGGAAATTAAATTTTTCGGCTAGTTTCATAACTCTTAATGCTTTTCTATACCCTTCAGGTCTAGGCATACCAAAATTTCTAATCAATTTCTGTTTAGTACCCTTGCCTTTTTCCTGACCAATTATAGCTACTTTAAAATGATCAATTTGAGCTATACCTGAAATGATTGCTTTATCATCACTGAAATTTCTATCACCATGCAACTCAAACCAATAATCTGTTATTTCATTTATATAATCTATTGAATGAGGTCTATCTGGATGTCTTGATAGCTGAACTTTCTGCCACCTGGTTAAATTAGAGTATATGTCTTTTGATTTATTTTGCAGCTCTTTTTCTAGTTCATTAATCTTTAATGATACATCTAATCCAGTTTTAATTGATGTTGACTCAAGATCATCAATTTGAGATTGGATTTCAATTAGAGGTTTTTCAAAATCAAAAATATATTTTGTGCTCATTTATTTGATATCGTCCTAAAAATTATTTCTATATCTAAAAATATAGAATAGTTTTCCATATAATAGAAATCATATTTGGTTTTATTTATCATCCTATTATTGGAATTCACTATATGTAGCCCTGTAAGTCCAGGTAATAAATATAAACTTTTATCATCACTTTCATTATAAGACAACTCTGTTCCTACAAAGCTTATTTGACCACGTAAAATTAGCCATAAATAAGGTAATTTCTGTATTAATTTACTTTTTGAAGAATAATTATAAGTATCAATTACTTTGCTTCCGCAAAAAAATCTCCTATGATTTAAAGTATAGAATGAATAGTAAATATGAAATGGTATTGTAATTATAATAAAAAGAAGAGAGAAAATAAAGTCAAATGACCTTTTTACAAACCTATGCTTAATATCCAAATATGGTAATTCCAACTTAATTAAAGATACATCATCGATGAACTCAACAAGGCCTTTACTTAAAAGTATATTACCATCACTTGGAAGAATTTTAACAATAACAGATCTTCCTGAAACTTTTGACAATAAATTAAATATATTTAATTTATTAACATCAGATTCACTAATAATAATTTCATCTATATTAAAATTTTGAATAGAGTCAACGATTGAATCAATACTGCCTAAATAATCATTTTCGACATCTTTCTTACTAGTATCAAAATATCCTACTATATTTTTATAAATATTATTTTGATTTTCAATTTTAGTAATCAAATCAATCATAGAGTTAGAAGTACCAACGAATGCAACTCGTTGAAAAAAAACGTCAACAATTTTAGGTGATTTTAAAATTTTGTAACTTGAATAAAATGAAAGTACATATCTCCATAACATTGAATAAATAAAGGTTTGAAAAAATATAAGAAATAAAATTGCTCGAGAGTAGGCTATTGAATTAAAAAAGTATATTATTGTTGAAGCAATAAAAAAAACCAAAATATTTACCAATGCTATTTCTTTATCAATAGAAAAACCTTTACGATATATTTTAAATATTGATGCTACACAAACCCATATTAAAAAATAACTTATTAATAATGGCAAGTGCTTAATAAAATATATATTTTCAATTAAATGTTCATAATAAATGAAATACCAAATGGGAATAGCTATAAAATATGCTATTGAAATTGATAGAAAATCAAAAAATGATTGAAGAAGTAATCGGAAATTAATTTTTAAAGTATCTACTATTTTTTTCAATTTATACGCAAATTTTAAAAAAGGTCGCAATAGCCTTAATCGCATATATAATGGGCCTTGTTTATCATAGAACTTTAAAAGTGAATCGAAAAAAACATCATCTACATTAAATGATGCTGTTTTCATACTCTCCCCTCTATAATGAATTGTTTCAGCTTTTCCATTATAAAAAACTTTCTTTCCTAATTTTTGAGTTTCTCTACAGAAGTCAGTTTCTTCGAAGAATAAAAAATATCTTTCATCAAAACCTCCTATAAGATTAAAATGATTTCTGCTAAACATCATACATGCCCCACTTACAGCATCAACTGCATGGGAAGTATTACTTGGTTTATATGTATAATTATATTTACCAAATAGTTTTGTTTTAGGAAATAAATAGCTTAATCCTAAGATATGAAAGATTGAAGTCAAAAATGATGGGAAAGCTCTTCGACTTGAAAGTTGAAATTTCCCATTACAGTCTAATATTTTTCCACCTACAACACCAATATTAGAATCATTAATTAAACTTTGATAAAGCTCTGGAATTGTATCTTTTTTTAAAATTGTATCTGGGTTCAAAATTAAAATATATTTTCCTTCTGAATTAGATACGCCAATATTTACAGCTTTTGAAAATCCATAATTAGATGGGTTTTCAATTAATTTGACTTTGGTGAATTGCTTTTTTATGAGATCAATGCTTTGATCATTAGAATTATTATCAACAATGATAATTTCATATTCAATATCTAAAGTTGTTTTTTTTATAGATCTAATAGTTTGATTTATAAAATGTGATGTATTGTAATTGACTATTATGATACTTAATATCATAATAGTTTAAATATCTTTTTAAATTTAAGAAGAGGAACCATATAAATTGCCTCTAAAATAACTTTTTTACTCATTTTTGAAGTTCCACGAGCTCTATCATTAAATATTATTGGAATTTCTTTTATTGACATATGATTAGAAAAAGCTTTTAAATTAATTTCAATTTGAAATGAATATCCTTCTGATTTGACATTGTCAAAATTAATTGATTCAAGCACTTTTCTATTAAAACATTTAAATCCCCCTGTAAAATCTTTTATTTTAATCCCAAGTATAATTCTACAGTAAAGGTTTGCTAAATAGCTTAAAATCAATCTATTCATAGGCCAATTCACTACATTGACACCATTAATATATCTGCTTCCAATAACCAAATCATAGTTTGAACTAGTTTCAATCATATTTGATAAATATTTTGGATTGTGCGAGAAGTCTGCATCGATTTGTATAATCTTATTATAATCTCTAGAAAGGGCCCAATTAAAACCATCGCAGTATGCAGATCCTAATCCCATTTTACCTGGACGAGAAATAAGAAAAACAGATTTTTCATATAATATATGTTTCTTAACAAAGTCCCCAGTTCCATCAGGAGATGAGTCATCTACAACTAAAATATGAACTTCAGGATGTCGTTCAAAAATTGAAACAAATAAATGTTCAATATTAGATAATTCATTATAAGTTGGTGTTACAATTAATATTTTATTCATTTTTTTATTTTCTTATACATTAAAATTAATGAGTTATAGTAAAATAATCTATATCTGATTTAGCTTATTATTTTAAGTATATAATCTAGAGATGGATGTTCTATATCAATAAGTTTTTTAATTTTAGATGCATCTAATGCACTATGCAAGGGCCTTTTTGCTTTTTGGTCAAGATCTAAAGTTTTTATTGGAATTATTCTATCAGGATTAAAATCATGTACTTTAGCTACTTTAATTGCAAAATCATACCTTGATATGACTTCTTCTCCTGCGTAATGGAAAAGACCTGAAATATTACTTAAAATAGATTTATATATTGCTTCTGATAATGACCAGGACCAAGTTGGGTTACTTATTTGATCAGTTACTACAGAAATCTTCTGATTATTTCTCAATGAATCGCGGACCCAAACATAAAAATTATTTCCTGTTTTGCCAAAAATAACTGAAGTCCTCAATATTAAAAAGTCCCTATTTGAAGTTCTTAAGATATTTTCTGATTCTAATTTCCCTTTACCATAATAAGAAAGAGGGTCAGGTGTGTCAGACTCTAAATATATTTTTTTATTACCATTAAAAACATAATCTGTTGAAATGTGAATTATCTTTGTACTTTTTTTTGAGCATGATATTATATTTTTAATTCCATCAACATTAACTTCATGAGATTTACTCTTATTCTGCTCACAAAAATCAACATTTGTCAATGCAGCGCAATTAATGACATAATCAGGAGATAATTCTTTGAAAAAATACTTTAATTCAGATCTATCAGAAACATCTATATTGTAGAAATTTTCTTGGTTATTTAAAACATTAAAATATCTGGACAGATATTTATTTAATGTACTTCCTAATTGCCCAGTTATTCCTGTGATGAATATTCTTTTAGAGTTTTGCACCGTTTTTTTTGAAGTCATACAACTTCTCTCTAATTTCTTCATCATGTAAAGCAAAGATTTCAGCACATAGTATAGCTGCATTAATTGCTCCAGATTTGCCTACTGACATTGTTGCAACTGGTACTCCCTTAGGCATTTGCATGGTCGCTAATACAGAATCTAATCCAGTTAAAATACCACCATCTAAAGGAACACCAATAACCGGAAGTATAGAGTTTGCTTTAATTGCTCCTGCCAAATGTGCAGCCATACCTGCCGCACCAACAAGTATTTTATATCCATTTGAAGGTGCTTTTGTACAAAAATCATGTACTTCAACTGGATTTCTATGAGCTGACATTGTTAAAATTTCACAATCAATGCCAAAATGTTCATAATACTTATCTGCTGCCTCCATAGTTGATCTATCTGTATCGCTTCCAATTAAAACTGCAACTTTATTCATTTTCACTCCCTTTATTTTTATTTATTCTATAACTATTCTCAATAATATATTCCAACTCTTTTAGATGATAAACTTTATTCTTACCAGGAAAATTTACAAAACCACTGGCAATTAAAACTTTATTTGTTTTAGGTATATCAAATAAATATGTTATAAATGGGCCGCCTGTAATATTTTCTGCATCAACTTTAGTTCCATATACTCCATATATTTTTCTAGCTTCATCATTATCAATTTTAATATTTTCGAACTGTGTGTTATAAGGTAAAGCATTTATATCAAGAATATTTTCAAATTTTTGATTTAAACGTTGATAAGTACTTTTATTTGTATTGTAATATTGCTGAATATCTTCATAGAGAAAAATCCATCTATATGGATATGCTCTTCCGAGCCAAATATATTTTTCATCTATATTCTGTTTAATTAAATGATAATCTTCTTGAATATCCATATTTAAACCAAAATTTAGATTTATATTATGAATCAAGCTGTCATTTAATGTTCCATTGAAATTTTGATTTTTTAATTTTAAAAATTCATTTTCTTTAATTTTTGAGAGAATCCATTCTTTATTAATATCTAATATAATAGGCAAATCTTCTATTGTTTTTGTTTTTATTACAAATAATAACTGATCTTTTGTATAGTAATCATTAATCAAAGTAACATTATTAGTAGAGTTATCTGTTAATTTATTAGCTATTTTGAAAGAAATACTATCATGGACTTCTTCAGTTGTAATAAGCATTATAACTGAATTATTATTTTCTTCTAAAAACAGATTAGTATTCTTGATTTGGGTCGTATATTTATTTTGAGGGCTCGGTGTAAAATATTTAAAATCAAAAAGATGCCCATCCAAGATATCTCTAATAGGAATTTCATTTTCAAATGAAGTGTATACATCTATATCTTTAAAGTTTGTAGACGATTCAGATTGATTACAGCTCCAAAATGAAACTATAAAAAAAATTACTATTATATTTTTATTTTTCTTTTTCGCAAACATATAATAAGGAGGATGAAAATTCCGGACCTTTAATAATAACTTTAATTGAAATAAATAATGCTACAAATAAAGACTTAATCACTGAAATATTTGATATTTTCATACTACTTAATATAGAAATATAAAATGTATCAAATAGCATTCTCTTTTTATAAATAATTTTATATCCTTTAGATCGTAATAGTTTGTCAAGAGAAATATTATTAAAATGATAAAGATGCCTTGGCAGATCATAAGCAGCCCAGTTTTCCTTATATATATTTCTTTCTAGGGAATCAAAATTTGGAACTGCTACAACTAATTTCCCTCTTTCTTCTAGTGATTTTTCTATATTTTCAAATAAGATATCTAAATCATAAGCATGTTCTAAAACATGCCAGAGAGTGATTATATTATATTTATTTTTTTTAAAATCTGAATTTGATGACTTTTTATAATATGGATCGTAAAATGATGAAGTTGCTTTTTTTTTTGAATTGACATAACTAGAGAACCTACCATCACCCCCACCATAATCTAAGTGAGTAATATTTCCTTTTATTAAATTACGTAATAATAAAAATTTATTATAAAAAGATATCTTTTGAACAGTTCTATATAATAAAAACAATATCCCCTTTCCTTTTGAATGTGGAAGATAGTCATCTGTACTATAATATTTATTTAATTCTTTTTCTGAGGGTTTAGGATTTACAAAATAAAAGCCACATTCACATTCTGCAATTGTAAATGAACTAATATTTAAACTATCTTTTATTGTTACATAGGGGTTGTAATTGGCTTTTTTACATATATAGCAATTATGTGGCTTCATTTTCTTTATTTTTTCTTAATAAATAATGAAAGATCATACCCAATATCATCATTACAATTGATATATATTGAGCACCAGATAAATCAAAATAATATCTAGGGTTAAGTCGAATAAACTCAACAACAAATCGCGCCAATCCAGCAAGAAATAGATAATTTGCAAAAATTTCTCCATGGATATGATTTTTAGTTAATAAATTTTTAAGAAAAAGAAAGATTAAAAAATACAAAGTCATCTCGTATATCTGTGTTGGATGGACAGCTAGAACAGTTGCAGGAGAAACACCTTCAGGTATTGGACACCCCATTTGCTGGATATTAAAAGCTGTTGAGGGAGGTGCGCCATTTGGAAAAGCAATTCCCCATGGTAAATCAGTTGGTATACCATAATCATCTCCAACCAATAAACATCCTATGCGACCTATTCCATGACCTAAAGCAATTAAGGGTGCAACTAAATCAGCTACTACAAACCAATTAAGCGACTTTTTGTATATATAATGACTAACTAAAATTAGGCCACCAATTAGCCCTCCTAAAAATACTAAACCTGCGCCAAATAGTTGTATTCCATCTGCAACAAGTTGAAAGTTGAGAGTTAATAATCCATATAAAATTTTACCCAAACCACTAATGTTTTCATTTGCATATCTATAATTTTCAATTAAAAAATATAATTTCGCTCCTAAAATTCCTCCTAAGGCCGCTCGAAATATTATATCATCAGCATATTCAGGATTATATCCATATTTTATAAAATCTTTACGTAACAAGTAATTACATGATAAAAATGCAATTACAATCATTGTTCCAAATGATGTGATTGTTATGGGACCAATTGAAAATAATTCAGGATACATGTATTACTCCTCATCAATGTTAAGAATTGCTAAAAAAGCCTCTTGAGGTAAATCAACAACACCTATTTTTTTCATTCTCTTTTTACCTTCTTTTTGCTTCTCAAGAAGCTTTCTTTTTCTAGTTATATCTCCTCCATAACACTTGGCAGTAACATTTTTTCTTAATGCTCTAACTGTTTCACGAGATACAATCTTATTTCCTACNGCTGCTTGAATTGGTACTTCAAATTGGTGCCTCGGAATTAATTTCTTAAGTTTTTTGCAAAGCTCTGAACCACTTTTATANGCTTTTTCTCTATGTATAATNATACTTAATGCATCAACTACCTCACCAGCAATTTTAACATCAAGTTTACTTAAATTACCTGGTTTGTCNTCAATCAGTTCATAGTCAAGAGTTGCATAACCTTTAGATGAAGCTTTTAATTTTTCAAAAAACTCATAAATGATTTCACCTAATGGCATATTAAATATTAATTGAACCTTATCCTTAGAAAGATAATTTGTTGACTTATATTCACCTCTTTTATTAACACATATTTTCATAATTGGTCCAATAAATTCTGATGGCGTAATTATTTCTGCTCTAATATAAGGTTCATATATCTCTTTTATAGAGCCAGTATCTGGCATTTCTGACGGATTTTCTAGTTCAACAACTGAATCATCATTCATCATAATTTTATACCTAACATTGGGTGATGTAGTTATAAGATTCATATCAAATTCTCTTTCTAATCTTTCTTGTACAATCTCCATATGAAGGGGCCCTAAAAAACCACATCTAAATCCAAATCCAAGAGCATGTGAAGTATTTGGAGTAAATTCTAGGGAAGAATCATTAAGCTTAAGTTTCTCTAAACTGGTTCTTAAGTCTTGATAATCCTGAGAATCTACTGGATATAATCCACTAAAAACCATGGGCTTAATATCTTTGTAGCCTGGAAGTGGAGTTTCTGCTTTAGATTCTTTTATAGTAAGTGTATCACCGACTTTTAACTGATCCACATTTTTGGTATTAATAATTGCATATCCCACATCACCAGCTTCCAAGGATTTCCTTTGTACCCTATTTAGCTTTAAATCACCTACTTCAATTATTTCATGTGAAAAATTATTAGAAAAATATTCTGCATGATGACCTTTTGATATCGATCCGTCAAACATTCTAAGATATGCTACAACTCCACGATATTGATCATAAAATGAATCAAAAATAAGACCTCTTGCTACGGTATCTTTTGTTGTAGGTGCTGGAATTTTGTCCACAACAGCTTTTAAAACTGCCTCAGTACCTAACCCGTCTTTAGCGCTACAATGTATTATGTCGCTTTTATTACACCCTAATAAATCAATAAGTTGACGCTCTGCATCTTCAATATCAATATTGGGAATATCAATTTTATTAAGCACAGGAATTATAGTTAAATTTGCCTCAATAGCAAGAAAGGCGTTGCTGACAGTTTGAGCTTCAACTCCTTGCGCTGCATCAACAATGAGTATAGCTCCTTCACAAGCGGCCATACTTCTTGATACTTCGTATGTAAAATCTACATGGCCAGGTGTATCTATCAAATTTAGATTATAAAGTTCTCCATTATTATTATAATTAATTTTAATAGGATGTGACTTTATTGTAATACCTCTTTCTCTTTCCAAATCCATATTATCAAGAAGCTGATTCTTCATATCATTTTTAGATAGAGTATCTGTAAACTCAATTATTCTATCTGCTAACGTTGACTTACCATGATCGATATGAGCAATAATGCAAAAATTTCTTATATTATTCACTGTTTACTAATCTTTAAATTTAGGTTTTCGTCTTTCTAGAAAAGCTAGCATTCCTTCTTTTGAATCTTCTGTCTCATATAACTGTGAAAACAAATTATTTTCTATACTAAAGGAATCATAATAATTTACATTCATTCCAGATACTATTGATTGAATTGCATTTCTAATTGCAGTAGAACTATTATTAGATATTTTTTTACACAATTCTATAGATTCTTCAAGTACATTATCGCAAATTTTATTAGCAAGACCTAATTTTTTAGCATCTTCAGATTTAATATGATTTGCTGATGTAATTATTTCTATAGCATTACCAAGTCCAACAATATTTCGAAGTCTTTGAGTGCCACCAAATCCAGGGATTAAGCCAAGACTAACTTCTGGCAGACCTAATATAGCATTTTTAGATATATATCTTATATGACATGCTAGAGCTAACTCTAAGCCACCTCCAAGAGCATAACCATTAACTGCAGCAATTATAGGTTTTGGATAAGATTCAATTATATTAAATAAGTTTATTCCTTTGTTAGAATATTTTATAGCATCCATAGATGAAAACGAACTCATTTCTTTTATATCTGCTCCTGCTACAAAGGCTTTATCACCCTCTCCTGTTATAATTACACATTTGATATTAGGCTTATCTCTGTTATCAATAATTATAGATTCAAGTTCAGTTAATACTGTTTCATTTAGAGCATTTAATTTATCCGGTCTATTTATAGTTATAACAAGTGTATTTTCTTCTAAATTTGTTTTTATATTTTTCATGATCTCCAATATGTTCTACTAAATAAAATAAGCACGGTAAATATTTCTAATCTTCCAAGTAACATACAAAATGTTGATATGTATTTCGTAGTATCACTTAAAGAAGCCCAATTACTAGTTGGACCAATTACTCCTAATCCTGGACCAATATTACCAATAGATGATGCTGAAATAGCAATAGATGATATAAAGTCAACTCCATCAAATGAAACTGCAATTGCACATATGCTAAAAATTAATATGTAAAAAAGATAAAAACCTAATGTACTTCTAACTATTTCATCACTAATTACATTATCACCAATTTTAACGTGATGGAGACCTCTTGGATGTAGTATTCTAGTAACTTCTGCTCTTATATATTTAATAACTAAAATAGTTCTTATTAGTTTAATACCTCCAGTTGTAGACCCAGCCATACCTCCAAGGAAAAACATAAAAAACACAATTAATTGAGATAATGCAGGCCAAGAACTATAATCATACAAGGTATAACCAGTAGTTGTCATGAAGGTCATTACGTTAAACATTGATGCGGTTAAATTCTTAAAAGTATATCCATATAAAGATGATACATTAAGAAAAGTTATAATAAATGAAATAATTATGAACCATAGATAAAACCTAAACTCAGTATCATTAAAATAATCAAACGATTTTTTTGAAATTAATAAAAAATGTAGGGAAAAATTTGTTGCACCAAGAAACATAAAAATTATAATTGTCCATGTTACTATATCACTTTGAAAGCCTAAAATACTGTTATTAAATGTTGAAAACCCCCCAGTTGCAATTGTAGTCATTGAATGACAAAGTGAATTAAATAATGTTAAGCTATCAATATTAAAAATAATTCCTTCTAAATAAAGTATTGAGGTCTGCAACAATATTAATCCCAAATAGATGTACCACAGATATTTTGCGGTATCTTTTATTTTTGGAGTCAATTTATCTGTTGTTGGACCGGCCACTTCAGCTCTAAATAGTTGAACGCCACCCATACCTAGTATTGGAAGAATTGCTATAGTAAATAATATTATCCCCATACCCCCTATAAATTGAGTGAAACATCGCCAAAATAATAGCCCATGGGGAAGAGCTTCTATATTAGTTAATACAGATGCGCCAGTAGTGGTTATACCAGACATTGATTCAAAAAAAGCATCAGTAAATGAATTAAAATATATGGACTGGTAATAAGGGATAGAAGAAAAGAGAGCCATAAATAGCCAAGAGATCGTCACAACATAAAATCCATCCCTTAAATTTATTTCACTTTTTATCGGTCCTCTAGACAAAAATATTAAAATACAGGCTGTTAAAGATGTGATTAAACCAGATTTAATAAATATTATAAAATCATTTTCATTATATAAAAGAGGCCACAATGAGGTTGCAAACATTGATAAGCCCAAAGAAAGAAGTATATAGCCAACAAATTTAATAATTGGTTTTTTTATCATCTAGCAACAAATAGATTTTCAGCTTCTAGTGCATCTTCAGGCTTTGCAAAAATCAGAAGTTCATCATTAAACTTAATTTCAGTCATTGTATTAGGTATTTTAACCTGACCATTTCTAATTATCGCAGCAACTGTAAAGTTAGATGGGATATCTTCAATCTGCATTTGATTTTTTAAATAAAATGAATTTTCATCAACAATAACATCTATAGCTTCAACTCCTACATCATCAAACCTATGGATTTCAACATTATCTTCATTAGACCTTATCACATTCAGAACTTCATTTACTGCAGAGATATTTTTACTGACTATTGCGTCAGCCCCAATTCTCCTAACAGATTTCAAATAATTTGTGGTTGTTATGTGTAAAATAACTTGTTTAGCACCGTAGTGCTTAGCAAGTAGAGAAGCTAAAATATTTGTCTGCTCATTTTGAGTTGCTGCAATAAAACAATCAACTTCAGAAATATTTTCAGATTCTAAAAATTCTATATCAAGCCCATCTCCGATTAGCATTAAAGTATCAGCGAGTTTAGGACTATATGCTTTTGCTTTTTCTTTATTTTTTTCTATAATTTTTACATTATAGTCAGTTTGAAGTGATTTAGCTAAAAGTCTACCAATCTTACCAGAACCTAGAATCATTACATTTTTTACATCAAAAGAAGGCTTTCCAGCCATTTTTTGGATATCATCTATATCTTCTTTTCTACCTATAAAATAGACGTGGTCATTTTTTCGATAAACATCTTCATTGTTAGGAATGAAAAAATCATCATTACGATTAATCAAAACAGATTTATGACGACAAAAAGGATTAGAGTTAATTACACTGAGAATAGTTCGGCCAATTAATGGAGATGATGACTCCAAGTTTATGCCAACCATCAAAATATTTCCATCATTAAATTCCTGTACCTCAACAGTAGATGATCTTCTGACTAAATGTTCTATTTCAATTTGGGCAGCTTTTTCTGGATAGGTAACATATTTAATACCAAACTGTTCTGGAGTTATTATGGCATTTTTATGCATATATTCAGTATTTCTTAATCTACAAATAACATGTTTAGCTCCCATTTTTTTTGAGATTCTAGAACAGACTAAATTAACCTCGTCAATTCTAGTTAAAGCCAATAAATAATCAACTGATTTCATATCTATTGTTTCTAATAATCTCTGAGATGCCCCATCACCTTCAATTACATGTGAGTCTAAATTATTTTTAACTCGAGAACACTTTTGAGGATCTATATCAACTACAGTTATATCATGATTTTCTCTAGACAAAGATTTTGCTAAATTAAAACCAACTTCACCAGCACCTATTATTACTATTCTTAATTCCATAATTATATAATCAATATATAGGTATATTATTTTTATTTATTATATAAAACAAACAAAAAAGGGCCCTTTATTGCTAAAGAGCCCTTAACCTTTAAAACAAGGATTTAAAGTTTTTGTAATTATTTAATAAGAGTCATGTACTCTGTGCTATTAAATCCTGGTGCTTGCATAACATAGAAATATTGACCAGACGCAACTTGTTGACCATTATCATTCTTACCATCCCAAGTTACTGAGTAATTATTAGCTGTAACAAAGTCATTTACTAAAGTTTTTACTGTTGAACCATTTAAATCATAGATAACTAAGGAAACATTGCCTGGTTTAGCAATGCTATAATCAATAGTTGTTGAAGGATTGAATGGATTAGGATAATTTTTAGATAATGAAGTAGTAGCAGGCAATATTGAATCAACTGTTAAATAATTATTTTCAAAATTTGCTTGTACTTTCTCACCGTTGTATCCCGCAACGATCATTTCACCTGTAAACTCAATTAAAGATGATGCATCAAGTGAACCATTAAGCTCGAAAGGAAGATTGATTAAGTGATTTCCTGACTTGGCTGTTAACGGCTGACCATCGAAGTCAAACATTAAGATTCTCACTAAACCATTACCCTTATCAGCAGCATACACATCTTCTGCGCCAGTTACTGAAGCAGCATCTATGGATATTTTTGAAGCATCATATTTAAGATCAAACTGTAGACCATAAATATCAGTATCACTGTTCAGTTCTACAATAATATCAGTAGATGTATTATTTAATGTAACTGAAGTTGCTGCAAATAAAGATGATACTAATACAGCAACCAATGTTGTTTTTAAAAGATTTTTCATTGTATTACTCCTTGTTTTAAATTAATCTCAGATTAAAGTTAATATAAAAAAAAATTAATTTCAATTAAAACTACGCTATGTATTGTAACAAATTATTTCAGCTTTTAATTCGCCTAATATTAGCACCAATTGAAGTTAGTTTATTTTCAATACCATCATATCCTCTATCTATATGATATATCCTACTAATTTCAGTCTCTCCTTTTGAACATAATGCCGCAATTATTAATCCTGCACTTGCTCTAATGTCAGTACACATTACAGGCGCTGAATATATTTCATGAACTCCTTTAATATAGGCAATATTATTTTTTAGCGATATGTCAGCTCCCATTCTAGATAATTCAGATATATGAGTAAACCTATCATGATAAATATTTTCTTTAATAACACAATTACCTTTAGCTTTGAGCATAACAGCCATCCATTGCGCTTGCAAGTCTGTTGGAAAACCTGGAAATTCTAAAGTTTCCATATCTATTGCTTCGTATTCACCATCAGATTCAATAGATATATCATTGCCATCTAAATTTGTGGTGATATTAATTTTATTTAAATGATCTATAACAGATTCTAGATGTTCTATATTAACATTTTTCAATTTTATCTTTCCACCTGTTGCAGCTACAGCTAACATAAATGTTCCAGCTTCAATTCTATCAGGAATAATATCAAATTCAAAACTATTATTCTGAATTTCTATTGGTGAAATAATTAAGACTTCAGTTCCTATTCCCTCAATATTAGCCCCTAATTTTTGTAAAAAATGACATAATGAAACTATTTCAGGTTCCATTGCAGCATTTGAAATTGTTGTTACACCGTTTGCTCTAGTAGCTGCCATAAGAATATTACCTGTAGCACCAACACTCTTTTTAGTAAAGTGAATTTTGTTACCTTGAGGCTGCCCTTTTGCGATAATATCACCTTTATCTAATCTTATATCAACCTTCATTTCTCTGAGAGCTTTAATATGAAAATCAACAGGCCTAGGCCCCCAAGCGCAACCTCCAGGAAGAGATACTTTTGATTCGTGAAATCGTGCAAGCAATGGACCTAATACATAAAAAGAAGCTCTCATTGTTTTAACTAAATCATATGGAGCATGAGGATTATTACATTCTTTTGTATCTATCAATAAAGTATTATTAGAGTACTGAACATTTGATCCAATAATTTTCAATAGCTGAATCATCGTCCTTGTATCTCTAAGATCTGGGACATTATTTATTTTATAATTACCTGGAACGATTAGTGTGGCAGTCATAATCGGCAATACTGCGTTTTTAGCTCCACTTATTTGAACATCACCATAAAGCTTATTACCACCGTTTATTATCAATTTATCCATTTTTATCTAAAATACCTTTTGCGAAATCAATGCTTTCTAATGTTATCTCTTTACCGCTAACCATTTTAGCTAATTCATTAACCCTAGAAGTCTTATCTAATTTAAGATATTTACAGTATGTGCGACCATTAATAACTTCCTTAAAAAGTTTATAGTGATTATTGGTTTTTGAAGCAATTTGTGGTAGATGAGTTATGCATACTACTTGATTATTTAAAGATAAGGATTTAATAATAGCACCAATACTATCAGCTTCTTTTCCTGATAAGCCTGCATCAATTTCATCTAATAGGTAAAGTTTATTTTTTGTATTTAAATTAATAGATAACTTAATTGCCATCATAATTCTTGAAAGCTCACCACCAGAAGCAACTCTACCTAATGATTTTAGATCTTCACCTTTGTTTGTTGTTATATAAAAACAACATTTTTCTAAGGCAAACTTATTCATCTCAAATAAACCAAGACTGACAACAAAGTCAATATCTGGCATACCCATAGCCGCTAAAAAATCTTTTATTTTTGATATCAAATTAAATGAGCCATGTTTTCTTTTTTCATATAATTGCGATCCTAAATCATTTAATTTTATTTTTATTTTATTTTTATTTTTTATTTTTTGTTCAATAAGAGAATCTGCATTATCTGAATTTTCAATTAATAATTTTAACTTATTTCTATATGAGATAAGAGATGGAATCGTCCCACCATATTTTCTTTTCAATTCATTAATTCTAACTAAGCGTTTATTCATTTCATCATATTCAGCCTGATCATAATAAAATTCTTGAAGTAATTTAGAGGCTTCAAACTTTATATCATTTAATTCATTAATATATTCATTTAATCTTATTTTTAGATTATTGCTTCCAGACTTATCACTATCTAGTTCATTTAACAAGTCAATTGATGAATTAATAGTAACAAAGGTATCCGATTGTAATTCATTAAGATTTGATAACTTATAAATTGTCTCGTAGACATCTTTATTTTTTTTTATTTCAGATATTGATTCTTTTAATTCAATGTCCTCATCATTTTTAATATCTATATGATTCAACTCCTTATATTGAAATTCATATAATTCTTTATTATCGATGAAATCATCCAGCTCTTTTTGAAGTATTTTTATCTCGTTATCTATTTTTAAATAATGTTCATATTCAACTAAATATTCTTGATAAAGAGTTTCTGTTTTAGAAAATAAGTCTAAATAACCTAGATGATTTGTCTCATCAATTAGTAATTGCTGTTCATGTTGCCCGTAAGACTCCCATAGCTTTGCTAAAAAATTGCTATATTCGCTTAACTTGATAGCTTCATCGTTAATAAAGTTTTTTGTGCTATTTTTAGTAAATATTCTTTTTATTGAATAATTACTTTCTCCTACACGTATTTCGCCTGAAATTATGCATTTATTCTCACCTTTACGGAGGTCTTCTTTTTTGAATCTTTGTCCAAATAAATATGTTATCGATTTATATAGTACTGTTTTACCAGAACCTGATTCACCTGTAAGAACATTAAATGAATTTGAAAATTCAATTTCAAAAGAATCAATAATAGCAAGGTTAATGATTTTAAGTTTTTCTAACATATCGAATTAATACAATAGTTAATATACCAAGAAAAAGACCAAGATAATTATAATATAAATCAATAACATCTGATCTTCTTAAATCAATAAAATTCTGAATGTATTCTGTTAGTAATGGTATAATTAAAGCTAAAATTAACTTTAAAAGATAATTCTTTTTTTCTTGAAATAGAACAAATACTCCAAGCAAAAAGTACATAGTAAAATGTATATAAGAATCATAATAATATATTTTATTTACTAAGTCTATATAAATAGTTGAGATAAAGAAAATTATACCAATATATATGAAAAACAAAAAATTAATCATGATAGTTTAAAAAGTGATTTTGAGAGTGATTTATATATGAAAACATCTCACTAGCCGTTATACTTCTTATATTTTTACTCATTAAAATAAATGAAATATGTGAATGGATACTTGCTCCAATAATCGCAGCATCGATTAAAGTATAACCAGAGGCGACATAGGAAGATATTATACCGGATAATATATCTCCTGTACCAGCAGTTCCCAAATTATAGGTTCCTTTTTCAATAACATAAATATTATTTTGTCCATCTGCAATGACTGTATTTGGTCCTTTAAGAACTAAAATTCTATTTTCAAGAAATTTAGATACCTTTTTGATATGTTTTATTATGTCGCTTTTAAATACTTCAACTGGAACATCGATCATTTTTGAAAATTCATTATAGTGAGGTGTCAGTATAGATGATTCTGGAGTGTTTCTAAATTTATCACTTTTATAATTTATTGAATTTAGAGCAGTAGCATCTAAAACACACTTGTTTTTATAAGTTAATAGGATATTTTTAATAAGAGACAAAGATTTTTTATGACTTGAAATTCCTGGGCCAATCAAAAAACAATCGGGCCAATGAAATTCATTCCTTATGAGCTCAAAAGATGAATTAGTTAAAAAACCTAAGTTTTTATCATCAATTGAGCAGTCTACTGCCTCAATAAAATTTGTAAAGTAATTATCCAAAGATGAAGGAAAAATCTGTTTAATAATTCCTGCTCCACTTTTAAGCGCTGCCTTTCCACTTAGAATAGATGCACCTGAATACTTTGCTGATCCAGTTAAAGTGAGAACTTTTCCATTCATGTATTTATCGTTATCTTTTAAATAGGGTTTAATCTTATTTGAGATATCCTCATCACGAATTAGTTTAATGTTACTATTAATTGAATCTTCATGATGACCAATTTCATATATAAATAGTTCACCGCTCTTTTTGTAACCTTCTCCAATAAAATGAGATATCTTAGGATAAGTAAAAGTTATTGTACTTGATGCATTGACTGATGGACCTAATGCTATACCGGTATCAGCAAATACACCTGATGGTATATCTATGGATACAACATTTTTACATTTTGATATTTTATTTATCACATCAGCAAAATTTCCTGTAACTTGTCTATTTAAACCAGTTCCAAAAATACCATCAACTATAACATCATATGATGCAAAATCTATATTTTCTATTTTAGAATAATAAGCAACACCATCTAAAAATGAAGCCTTAACTTTAGACCTATCAATAATAAATAAACTTGAATTAACTGAATTTTTTATCAAAATTTTATGACATGTAATTGCGTCCATACCATTATCGCCATTTCCCGCAATACAAATAAATGTTTTATTAAATGGATTATGAATATTATCAATTAAATGAAATGCAATTTCCCTACCAGCATTTTGAATTAATTGGTTTTTAGTGTAGATTTTACTATTTATTGTTTCTTGATCTAAACGAATTGAATCTTTTGCACTAATAATATCAATCATTTGATAATATAGCTACAGATATTGCATGAGTTTTTGTATGAGATATAGAAATATCTAAATTAGAATTTGGAAATAATTTTGTATCTAAATAAGGACGTCCATTATCATCATTTAAAATAGATAATTGATTAAACTTTAAAGTTGAAATTATAAATTCTTTGGATAAAGCCTTTTTGATTGATTCTTTTGCTGAAAACTTACCTGCAAAATGAATGACAGGGTCGCTATGTGAATTACAATAAATAATTTCTGCTTTAGTAAAAATTTTTGATAAAAATTTACTACCATATGTATCAATAATTTTACGAATTCTATTAACTTCTACAATATCGGTACCAGCTCTAATCATCGTTTATAATTTGAATGATTTCGCTTATATCATTAAGGTCATAGTCAGCACCAGAATGTTTTGTTTTAAACATATCTCCATATTTAGCAAAGGCAGTTTTCATATTTAGTTGCTTGGCACCTATAACATCTCTTTCTGGCCAATCACCTACCATTAGTATATTTTCATATTCTTCATTAAGGAGTTTAGATATCTTAATAAATGGTTCTGGAGAAGGCTTACATTGCCCAGTATCTTCTAGTGTTACAACAGCATCAAATAGGTGGTGCATACTTACTGAATATAATCGAATCCAAGCCTCTCTGCTTGGAGCATCAGTCAACACTCCTAATTTGAGACCAAATTTTGATAATTTTATGAGCGTACTATTTACATTTGGATAAAGAACCATCGTAGCATCTTTAATTTTCCTATAAGATACTATTGCTGCAGCTAAATATTTATTTTCTAAACAACCACATTCATTTTTTATAAAATCATCAAAAACTTCTTGATATTCAAAACCTTTCTTTTCATATATATCGTAAATTTTATTTTTTGAATCTGAAAAATCAATATCTAAGCCAGCTTCTATCATTCCATTGATTGCAGCATCAACAGACATGGATTTCATTTTCATAAAATCCATTAGAGTATTATCTAAATCAAAAATAACAGCTTTTATCAAAACGTACCTTTACTTCTTCATAAGTTCAAGTTCATATTTTGCACTGGCTCTCCAATCTTTATCTTTACTGGCTCGCTCAAAGGCATTTTTAGCAAGATAATTTTCACCTAAATTTTTATATGCTAATCCTAGGTGATAGTTTGCAGCGCCACCATTTTCTTTAATATCAACAGCAGATTGAGCATAATCTTTTGCCTTACTAAATTCTTTTTTTGTATTATAAATATCAGCTAATAGATATAGAGACTTATATCTTTTCTTTGAGCGATCACCTAAGACATCTATTGTGTTAGTGAAGTTTATTACAGCATCATTAATATTTCCTAATTGCATATTAACAATACCTAGTGTCTCATGACCGTTATAATATTTATCATTAAGTCTCACAGTTTCTTCAAGTGATTTTTTAGCTAAATTCAAATCTTTTCTCATTAAAAGGGTGCCTAATCGGAAGTGTGCTTTATATGAATTTGGATCTACTTGAATAGCTTTTTTATAATATCTTTCTGAGCTCTCATTATCTTTTAATTTTTTATAGATCGTCGCAATCATCATTAGTGGTTGGAGTTGATTAGGATCTAAGTCTAAGCATTTTAACAAATAATCTTTAGCCTGATTATAATCTCCTAAGGAGTAAAAAGCTTTAGCTAGTTGAAAATACGCTTGTGTAAAATCTGGGTAATAAGATATTGCCTCAAGATACTTTGGAATAGCAGAATTATAATCTTGTCTTCGAGAATCATCATCTGCCTCTCGAGCAATTGATTGAGCAATACTATATATTGCGGTTCTGTACATTTCTTTATTAGGATTTAATGATATAGCCTTTTTTAAATTAGTTATTGCATTTAATCTATCATCAATCTGATCATATAGAGTCCCAAGTTCATAGAAAGGCAATCCCATTGATGGAAATCTTTCTATTATATTCTCATAATCTTCAATCCCAATATTGAAATTTTCTTTTTCAACAGCCCTTCTGGCATTCTGCAAAAAATCTCTATAAAGACTCAAAGAGTCTGATAAATCGTAATAACTTTTTTTCCCATCTATTTGAATAGCTCTATTTAAATGCTTATTAGCGCAGCCTAAATTATCATTAAATAAGCACATATAATACATACCAAAATGAGTTTCTGGGTCTTTTGAATAGAAATCAGCATTCATTAGGTTATTTATGACAGTATAATCAGAAAAAGATGAAAAACCTGTTTCTCTAAATGAATTAATAGTTTGAACATCAAACTCTGTAAGAGTATAACTTGTATCATCAGAAATTAAAAATGAAAGAAAAAATAATATATATATTAATTTGCTCATATAGACCTCCATAATGTTTGTGCTGAAGGCGGGATTTGAACCCGCACGAGATTGCTCTCACTGCCCCCTCAAGACAGCGTGTCTACCAGTTCCACCACTTCAGCTAAAATTATTCTCCAGAAGTATTTAATGGAACTTTTTTCACATCTATTGGTTTAGGCGTTTCTTTTGTATCCTCAATATCAGTTTCTTTAGATATTTGGCTTTCTAAATTTAAATTTGGCAAATTTGACTCTTCAGCATCTGAAGAGTATTCAATACTTGATTCTACAGTTATATTACTTGAAGATTTAGGATTATCTAAATAGTTAAGGAAAATAGCTAGACTCATAAAAATAACAGCAAAAATAGTTGTTGTGCGCAACAGCAAAGAATCTGCTCCTTGTCCACCTAATGCACCCTCTAAATAGCTATTACCACCTCCAATAGAGCCCATTCCACCTGTTTGACTTGTCTGGAGAAGAATAATACCCACTAAAAGCAAACAGATTATAACAAAAATAAATAGTACAATTGAATACAACATAAATAATTACCTTTCATTTACTATTGAACAAATACGACTAAATTCATTTACATCTAAAGCAGATGTACCAATTAAAAAACCAGAAACATTTTCTAAAGATATAATACTTTCACAATTAACAGCAGAAACGCTACCACCGTATAAAATAGGAACTTTTAATGAAAATTCTTGCAATAAAAATTGACTTATCCAATTTACGACTTCATTAATTTGATCAAAGTTTGCGCTCAAACCTGTTCCTATAGCCCAAACTGGTTCATATGCAATTAGCATTTTTGATGTCAAAGTAATATTGGACAAAGCAGTAGATAATTGATTTTTCAATACATCAAAAGTTTCATTTTTATTTCTTTGGGATTCATTTTCACCAATACAAAGAATAGGCTTTAGGTCACTCTCAATAACAGTATTCATTTTATCATTAATAATGACATCCTCCTCAAGAAAATACTGTCTTCTCTCAGAATGACCTAAAATCACCCATTCACACTCGATTTCTTTTAACATTTCAACTGATATTTCTCCAGTGTAAGCACCTCTTTTTTTTTTGATGAACATTTTGTGAACCAAGTTCAATTTTAGTACCAGTTAAATGTGTTTCTAATATTTTTAACGATGTAAAAGAGGGACACAAAATAATTTTACTTTTTATGTTTTCCAAGTCTTTTTTCTTGAACTCCTCTATAAATTTTATAGATTCACTTAAAGTTTTATTCATTTTCCAATTAGCAATACAATAATTCATTATTTTTCGATATCCTTTAAAGCTGTTAATTTTTTACCTGATAATAATTCTAAGGATGCACCACCGCCAGTTGATATATGAGAAAAATTAATTTCAGTATTAAGGCTATGAATTGCAGAAACTGTATCCCCACCTCCTATAATTGTTATTACATTATTTTTAATACCATGTTCTTGAAGTGAAGTGGCTATAGACTGTGTTCCGGTTGAGTAATAAGGAATTTCAAATAAACCTAGAGGGCCATTCCATATTATCGTTTTTGCTGATTCAATAAGCATTTGAAAATTAATACAAGTTTCTGGGCCTATGTCTAAACCAATATCATTACTTTTAAATGATTTGACAGATTTAACTTCAATAGAATCATAATCGTGAATATCTCGTGCGCAAACAGCATCGACTGGAAATTGAAGATTTACCCCTTTTTTATTAGCCTGTTCTATGATTGCATGCGCTGTGTTAATTTCATCGTATTCAACTAGGGATTTTCCAGTTTCATAGCCTAAGGCCTTTTGAAATGTAAATGACATTGCACCCCCAATCAAAATAGTATCTGCTTTATTTAATAAATGTGTAATTAGATGTATTTTACTGCTGATTTTAGCACCACCAATAATAACCAACAAAGGATTATCAGGATTTTCTAATTGTTTTTTTAAATAATGAAGCTCCCTTTCTATTAAAAAACCATATGCTGATAAGGGAAAGAAATCTAGCACACCAACATTAGAAGCATGAGATCTGTGTGCCGTACCAAAAGCATCATTTATATATATATCTGCATG